>JALYVL010000220.1:0-1060 GCA_030853285.1 Actinomycetota bacterium
GAACACGTCCGCGCCACCGAGGGCATCCCGCAGCGACCCGGTCTGTCCCGCGGCATTGGTGTTGTCGGCGATCCATCGTCGGAAACCGTCACCGGACTCCCCGCGCTCCAGGATGCCGTTGCGGCCGCAGGCCACGATGTGCTGCGCACCCTGGGCGATGAGCAGCCGGATGATGGCCTGGCCGGCCGCGCCGACACCGGATACCACAATCCGCACCGCGGCCAGCGTCTTGTCGACCACGCGCAGCGCGTTGGTCAGCGCCGCCAAGACCACGATCGCGGTGCCGTGCTGGTCGTCGTGGAACACCGGGATGTCCAGGATTTCTTTGAGTCGCGCCTCGATCTCGAAGCAACGTGGGGCGGAGATGTCTTCCAAATTGATGCCGCCGTACACCGGGGCCATGGCCCGGACGATCTCCACGATGGTGTCGCTGTCCTGGGTATCCAGGCAGACCGGCCAGGCGTCGACGCCGGCGAACTGCTTGAACAGCGCCGCCTTGCCCTCCATCACCGGGATGGCCGCAGCCGCGCCGATGTTGCCCAGTCCGAGCACCGCCGACCCGTCTGTCACCACGGCAACGGTGTTGCGCTTGATGGTGAGCCTGCGGACGTCCTCGGGGTTCTCGGCGATGGCGGTGCAGATCCTGGCAACCCCTGGCGTGTAGGCCCGCGAAAGGTCGTCGCGGTGCTTGAGGGCGACCTTGGAGACGACCTCGATCTTGCCGCCCAAGTGCAGTAGGAACGTGCGGTCGCTGACCTTGCCGACCGTCACGTCGGACACCTCGGCGATCGCGGTGGAGATCTGTTCGGCATGCTGGGCGTCCGCGGCGTTGCAAGTGAGGTCGATGACCATGTGGTCGGGATGGCTTTCCACGACGTCCAGCGCGGTCAGCGCGCCCTTCACCGAGGCCACCGCACCAGCCAAGGTCGAGGTGGTGGCGGCGCCGACGGGGGCGTTGACGCGAACAGTGATCGAGTATCCGGGGCTGGGACTGGGCACGTGGGCTCCTAGTGGGTGCGGGGCGATTGGTCGCTGACCTGCGTTTGGTGGCCGGCGGGCA
>JALYVL010000220.1:1070-3804 GCA_030853285.1 Actinomycetota bacterium
CCACCATGCCCGGCGCGCTTCGTTGAGCGCGGCGTCGTCGAGGTCGCCGAACAAGCGCAGCCGGGACAGTCCGCCGTCGGGATACACGTCCAGCCGTAGGTGGGTAGCCGCGGCGGACCCATCCAGCAGGAAGCGGTGTCGGGTGTCGGGCTGCACGGCCGTGCGGGGCAGCACGTCCGTCCATGCCTGCGCGTCATCGACGTCGGCCCTACGAGCGTCGAGGGTGCTGAGACGGACCCAGCCCGGCGCATTACCGACGTAGTAGCTGGTGTCCACCTCCGCGTAGCGGGGATGCCCCGCGGCGGCGAGCGCGAACACCGCGAAGTCGTTGCCGCCGCCGCGGCGTCGTGCGTTCTCCCAGCCCTCGCCCATGTTGCGGGCCCGCCCGGGCAGGATGATGTTGGCCGGGGAAGCGTAGAAGGCGTCGGAGCAGTCAACGAGCCGGCCGCCGGTCTCCGCAGCCAGCAGATCCACCGTGCCGGAGAGGAATCGGGGGTCCGGGACCACTTCGCCGTGCACCCGCAATCGGGCGACGCCCCCGTCGGGGTAGATGCACAGCCGCACGTGGGTCCACCGGTGCCGGTCGGCGACCGGGTAGGTGTTCGCGGTGTCACCCTCGGCGGGAGACTTCTCGACGATCGTCTCCCAGTCGGCGTTGAGCATCTCCTCGACGGAGGGGTAACCCTCGACGGAGGCCGCCTCGACGGAGATGAACGGGGGGTAATTGCCCTTGAAGTACGCCGTGTCCACCACGACGCCGTGAATGATGCCTGCGGCGCCGAGCCGGACGACGGCGTAGTCGTGGGCGGCGGGATCGGGGGCGGCGGAACGGCGGCGGCGGGTCTCCCAGCCGTCGTAGACCTTGCCCTTGTGGCCGAACTCGTTCGGATCAAAGAACGGCACCTCCGCACGAATGAGGTTCTCCCGCTGGGCAAACAGCTCGTCGTTTGCTGCGGAGACGCTGGCGCCAAGTGCACGGGAGGCAAGGTCGGTCATGGTGGTGAACTGAGGCGCGGTCATGACGGGCCTGCGGTCTCGTCGGGGTCGGGTAGGCCGCGGTAGCTTCGCCAACCGCCGTGGTCGGTGATGTCGGTGAGCGCGTCGCCCATGGAGTCGCTCAACCCCGGGCGCAGGCCGACGGCGAGCACGGACCGGCCGTCTTGCAGCTCGATGACGGTGAGCTCGAGCTCACCGGGCTCCTCGGGGAGGAAGTCGGTGCGGATGTCGGAGATGGGCACGTCGTAGAGCTCACCCTCGATCGGCGCGCCACCGTCCTCGACCAGCAAGAGCGCCGGGAATTCATCCCGGACGGAGTAGAAGCGGTAATTCGGTGCCGTCCGCACCGCACCACGAAACGGGTGCGCAGATACGTTGTGATGGAGGTTCCCCCCGCGCATCGCACCGCCGTTGCAGAACAAGTCAGCCATGTATCCCTAACCTTCTCTCGGAACTGTCCATGTAGTTTCCATAAAGTGGAAGATAACTTTCGTGTTGCGGTATAGTGAACCGCGTCACAGCGGCGCTGTCAACCCCGGGATCCCCGCGCGGACTAGTCTTTCCGCTTGACGGAAGAGCGAGAGTGGAGCAGCAGATGACCAGCGCACAGCCGCCGACCAGCGGGGTCCAGTCCGTGGAGCGCGCGTTCGAGGTGCTCGAGATCATGGCCAGCGCCGGTGGAGCCATCGGGGTGAGCGCACTGGCGGAAGCGGCCGGGTTGCCCCTGCCCACCATCCACCGGCTGATCCGAACGCTGGTCGGGCGTGGTTATGTGCGCCAGCTGCCCTCGCGGCAGTACGCCCTCGGCCCGAAGCTCATCCGGCTCGGCGAGAGCGCGACCCAGCTGATCGGCGCCTGGTCCGGTCCCTACCTGTCAGAGTTGGTCAAGGCCACCGGGGAGACGGCGAACATGGCCGTGCTCGACGGGGTCAAGGCCGTCTACGTCGCGCAGGTCCCGTCCGCGCACTCGATGCGGATGTTCACCGAGGTGGGCCGGGAGGTGTTTCCGCACTGCACCGGGGTCGGCAAGGCGTTGCTGGCCCAGCTCTCCGACGAGGCGGTCCGCACCATCGTCGCCCGCACCGGCCTGCCGGCGCAGACCGCCAACACCCACACCGACGTCACTGCGCTGTTGGCCGACTTGGAGGTGAGCCGACACCGTGGTTATGCCATCGACGAGGGGGAACAGGAGATCGGCGTCCGCTGCTTCTCGGTCCCGGTCCCGGATGCACCGGCCCTCACCGCGATCTCCGTGTCCGGCCCCGCCGCACGGGTGAGCAAGGAATCGGCCGACCGCATCGTGCCGCTGCTCAAGCGGGTCGCCAAAGAGTTGGCCACCGAGTTCGACGCCAACGCCGCGCTCTAACCCGGTGCCAGCACCCGGATGTCGTCGGCGAAGCGCAGCAGCGCGCCGGTGCGCTCCTGCAGCTCCTCGCGGCTCAGTCCGACGACCATCTCTTGCACGAGCAGGCCGTCGGGGGTGACCTGCAGGACGGCCAGATCGGTGTAGATCCGGTCGACCACCGCCGCGGCGGTCAGCGGGTATGTGCAGCGCTCCAGCAGCTTCGGCTCCCCGCCCGAGGTGACGTGGGTAGTCAGCACCAGCAGGCGCTTGGCGCCGACAGCCAGGTCCATCGCCCCGCCTACCGCCGGCGGAAAATCCTCGTCGTCGGTCGCCCAGTTCGCCAGATCGCCCCCCGAACTGACCTGGAACGCGCCCAGCACCGAGACGTCGAGG
>JALYVL010000221.1 GCA_030853285.1 Actinomycetota bacterium
CTTGTATGCCCCCGCCAGCTCGCACCCCACCACGTCGGTGTTGGTATAGGGCCGGAAGTAGCCGGTCACGCACGCCTGTTGCACCGCCACCGCCCGCGCATGATCGGGGCAGGCGATCACGGTGGCGGTCGGCTGCTCCACGGCGATCTCGCGCGCCAGGTTGGGACCGGTGAGCACCGCTATCCGGGTCGCGTCGGCCCCGGTGACCTCGCCGATCACCTGCGTCATCCGCTGCCGCGTCCCGAGCTCCACCCCCTTGGCCAACGAGAGCAGGGTGGCATGCACCGGGAGATCAGGCGCCCACGCCGCCAGGTTGGCCCGCAGCGACTGGGCAGGAACCGCCAGGGCCACGATGTCGGCACCGGCCACCGCTGCCCGCGGGTCGCCGGTAATTCGCAAGGTCTCGGGGAGCACGACTCCCGGGAGGTAGTCCGGGTTCATCCGGGTGGTCTGCACCGCGTCGACTATCTCCTGGCGGCGCGCCCAGAGGGTCACCTCGCTGCCTGCGTCGGCCACCACCTTGGCAAAGGTGGTTCCCCACGAGCCGGCCCCGAGCACCGCGACACGGGCCACGTCTGCCCCTCTCGTCGCGGCCGGGACGCTGCACGGTCCCCGCTCTGCAGGTCATCATGTCCTAACCGGCGGTGGGGCGTCCTGGCAGGATGAGCGCCGTGACCCAGGCGACCGCGACCACCGCCCACGTGGTGCTCGCGGTCAAGGACCTGGCGCAGGCCAAGACGCGATTGGCTGAGGCAGTGCCCACCGAACAATGCGCGGCTCTGGTGCTGGCCATGCTGACCGACACACTGCGCGCTGCGCTGCGCAGCCCAGAAGTGACGGCGGCGCACGTGGTCACGCGCGACCCGGCCGTAGCCGCCGCGGCGAGGAGCTGCGGCGCCGCGGTGCTCGCCGACCCCGAGAGCGAAGGGCTCAACCACGCGCTGGAGCACGCGGCCGCCATCCTCAGCGGGCAGCGCGTGGTGGCGTTGCAGCCCGACCTGCCTGCCCTGCGGACGGGTGAGCTGACCGCGGCACTGGCCTCGGCGCGCTCCAAGGCAGAACGCTGTTTCGTCGCTGACCGCCAGGGCACCGGTACCACCATGCTCACCGGCATCGACGGCACCAACCCACCCCTGTTCGGCATCGACTCTGCTGCGCTGCACGAACATTCGGGCGCACAACGCATGGGTGGTCCGTGGCCGGGCTTGCGCTGCGACGTGGACACAGTGGCCGACCTGGCCGCTGCGCTGCAGCTGGGCGTCGGGGCGGCGACCGGTGCGGTGATCGACCGGTGGGGGACGGCAGCCACCGTCGCCGAGCACTGCGGCGGCGAGATTGCCCTGCGTGCCGATGACGGGCGATTGATCCGCTGCGACGAAGCTGCCGCGCAACTGGCCGGGTGGCGCCGGCTTCGGCCCGGCCAGCGCGTCCGCGTGCATCAGGGCCGGGACGGTGCCGCCCTCCTGCTGACCGTGGCCGCCAGCACGCCGCCTGGGTGAGCCACGAGCTGGATGAGGGATGATGACGAGGTGAGTACTGCAGAGGCCGAGACCGAGTCGTCGGACCCGCGGGAACGGGAGGACGACGGCGCAACGAAACCCGCGGCGCACCGCGGTCTGCCCGCCGCGCCGCCTGCGGCCACTCCCCGTGCGGGCGCCAGCAACGACCTTCCCACCCACCGCTACGCCAACCGCGAGCTGAGCTGGTTGGACTTCAACTCCCGCGTCCTTGCCCTCGCAGAGGACACGTCCATCCCGTTGCTCGAGCGAGCGAAGTTCCTGGGCATCTTCGCCTCCAACCTCGACGAGTTCTACATGGTGCGGGTGGCCGGGCTGAAGCGCCGCGACGAGACAGGTCTGTCCGTTCGCTCCGCCGACGGCTTGTCCCCGCGCGAGCAGCTCAAAATGGTCGCCGCCCGCACGCAGGAGCTCGCCGAGAAGCACGCCCGGGTCTTTCTCGACGACGTGCAGCCGGGCCTGGCCGCCGAGGGGGTCGCCATCGTCGGCTGGGACGACCTCGACGACGGCTCTCGGGCGCGGTTGTCGGATTACTTCCGCGACCAGCTGTTTCCCGTCATCACACCGTTGGCCGTTGACCCCGCACACCCGTTCCCCTACATCAGCGGACTGTCGCTGAACCTGGCGGTGACGGTGCGCGACACCGAGTCCGGCGGCGAGCGCTTCGCCCGAGTCAAGGTGCCGGACAACGTGGAGCGGTTCGTCCGGGTCCAGCAGGGTACGGAGGTGTTCCTGCCGCTGGAGGAGCTGATCGCCGCGCACCTGGACGCCCTGTTTCCCGGCATGCACGTCGTGGAGAACCACGCGTTCCGGATCACCCGTAACGCTGATTTCGAGGTGGAAGAAGACCGCGACGAGGACCTGCTGCAGGCACTGGAACGGGAGCTCGCGCGGCGGCGTTTCGGGTCCCCGGTTCGCCTGGAGGTCGCCGATGACATGACCGAGCACATGTTGGAGCTGCTGCTGCGCGAGCTCGACGTGAACCCGCGCGACGTGGTCCAGGTGCCCGGGTTGCTCGACCTCACCAGCCTCAACCAGATCTATGGTGCCGACCGTCCCAATCTCAAGGACAGCCCCTTCGTGCCGGCCACCCACCCGGCGTTCGGTGAGCGCGAGATGCCCAAGAGCGTGTTCTCCACCCTGCGCGAGGAAGACGTGCTGGTCCACCATCCCTACGACTCCTTCTCCACCAGCGTCCAGCGGTTCGTGGAGCAGGCGGCCGCCGATCCCCAGGTACTGGCCATCAAGCAGACGCTCTACCGCACCTCGGGCGACTCCCCCATCGTGGACGCACTGGTCGACGCAGCGGAGGCAGGCAAGCAGGTGGTCGCCCTGGTGGAGATCAAGGCACGCTTCGACGAGCAGGCCAACATCAAGTGGGCCCGCAAGCTGGAGCAGGCAGGCGTGCACGTGGTGTACGGACTGGTCGGGCTGAAGACGCACTGCAAGATCTGCCTGGTCGTCCGGCGGGAGGGCACCACCATCCGCCGCTACTCACACATCGGTACCGGCAACTACAACCCGAAAACCGCGCGGATCTACGAGGACGTCGGCCTGCTGACCGCCTCACCCGACATCGGCCGCGACCTCACCGAGCTGTTCAACTCCCTCACCGGCTACTCCCGGCAGAAGGACTATCGCAACCTGTTGGTCGCCCCCTACGGGGTTCGACGCGGCATCATCGAGCGCATCGACGCCGAGGTGGAACGCGCTCGGCGCGGTGAGACTGCGGGCGTGCGACTCAAGGCCAACGCCCTGGTGGACGAGCAGGTGATCGACGCGCTGTACCGGGCGTCGCAATCCGGCGTGCCGGTCGACGTGGTGGTGCGGGGAATCTGCACCCTCAAACCCGGGGTGCCCGGGCTCAGCGAGAACATCACGGTGCGCAGTATCCTCGGCCGGTTCCTGGAGCACTCCCGGGTGATGCATTTCGTCGGTGCGAACGCCTACTGGATCGGCAGCGCCGACATGATGCACCGCAACCTCGACCGGCGGGTGGAGGTCATGGCCCAGGTCACCGACCCGCGGTTGACGGCGCAGCTGAAGGAGATGTTCGACCTGGCACTCGACCCGGCGACCCGGTGCTGGGTGCTGGGTGCCGAAGGTGACTGGGTGGCAGCCCCCGCCTCCGGCGAGCAGGTCCGTGAGTATCAGGTGGAGCTGATGCGCCGCCACGGTGCGGACGGATGATGCACGAATGATTCCACCCGAGCCGATCCTGGCCGCCGGCGCGGTGCTGTGGCGCTGTGGCCCCGACGGAGCTCTCCAGGTCGCGGTCGTGCAC
>JALYVL010000222.1 GCA_030853285.1 Actinomycetota bacterium
CACCGCCTCGTCAAAACGAGACTCGAAGGTGTCCAGCCACGCCCGGATGGTGTGCACGTAGTGCTCGCGCAGCACGTGCACGTCGCGGACCTCGAACCCGGCGCGCTCGATGTTGTTCACCGTGTCGCCCACCGGCACCATGCTCATGTCCGGGGCGATGTAGGACTCGATGAACGCGCCACCGCCGGGTGCACCGTCCCGGGACATCTGCTGGAGCAGCAGGCGCCCTTCGGGCTTGAGCAGCCGGAACAGGGTGGCCGTGTAGGTGTCGTAGTTCTTGGCGCCGACGTGCTCGCCCATCTCGATGGTGCCGATCGCGTCATAGGGGCCGTCTTGTACTTCGCGGTAGTCCTGCAGCCGCACGGTGACCTGGTCGGCTAGTCCCCGCTCAGCGATGCGCTTCTCGATGAACTCGCGCTGCTCCGCCGACAGCGTCACCCCGGTGGCGTGCACCCCGTAGTGGGTGGCGGCGTGCAGGATCAGCGATCCCCAGCCGCAGCCGACGTCGAGCAAGCGCATCCCCGGCTTCAGGCCGAGCTTGCGGCAGACCAGGTCGAGCTTGTCGGTCTGCGCCTCGTGCACGGTGTAACCATTTGTGCCGGGCGCTTTGGTCCAGTAGCCGCAGCTGTAGGCCATGTGCTCGTCGAGCAGCAACTCGTAGAAGTCGTTGGACAGGTCATAGTGGTGACTGATCGCCGCTCGGTCACGGGACTTGCTGTGCAGCAACCCTTTCAGCCGCGCTTCCTCACCAGGGGCGGGTGGTTTGAGGCCGACGGCGCCCATTCGTGCGGCGGTCACCGCGGCCTTGGCGCGGGTGCGCAGGCCGAGCCTCGGCTTGGCCAGACCCATCTCCCGAACCGCAGTCCAGAAGCGTTGGATGGCGGCGGTCATGTCGCCTTCGATGTCCAGCTCACCGGCGACGTAGGCCTGGGCAAAACCCAGCTCGTCGGGGGCCCACAACAGACGCCGCAGCGCACGCCGCTTCTTGATGACGAGTACCGGAGCGTCGAGGGGACCGGCCTCGCTGCCGTCCCAGCAGCGCAGCCGCACTGGCAGCGCAGCACCGGTGACCTCGTCGAGCAGGGCGGACAGTTGGGGGGCTGCGGCGGCCACGCGATGACTCCTCGTGCTGTTGATCTTTGGCGGATGGTGCGACGGTATTCCTCTGGTTGATCGGGCGCAGAACTGTCAACGGTTCACCCAGAGAACTGGGCTATCTTGGCAACATGAAACAGGGAGACACCGCGCCGGACTTTGAGCTGGCCGACGACAAAGGCACCACCCGCAAGCTCAGCTCGTTTCTCGCCGATGGCCCCGTGGTGCTGTTCTTTTACCCCGCGGCGATGACCACCGGTTGCACCGCGGAGGCCTGTCACTTCCGCGACGTGGGTGCCGAGTTCGCCGCCGTCGGCGCTCAGCGGGTCGGGATCAGCCTGGACAGCGTCGCCAAGCAGCAGGAGTTCTCCGAGAAGCACTCCTTCGACTACCCGTTGCTCTCCGACGAGGGCGGTGAGGTCGCGGAGCAGTTCGGCGTGCGGCGCGGCGCATTGCTGGGCAAGCTGACACCGGTCAAACGGGCCACCTTCGTCATCGACACCGACCGCACGGTGCTGGCCGCGTTCACCAGCGAGACGAAGATGAAGCTGCACGCCGACCGGGCACTTGAGGTACTGAAGGCCAAGGCGGCCTGAGCAGGAGCGGCCATCATGGCTCGTCGCGGGGGGCCGCCAGCGGAGTTCGCGGAACCGGGCGCAGTCTCGATCCTTGCTGACCCACGTGGCGTCCTGTTCGATGGCGACGGCAGCGTGCTGGGCGTCAGTGACCAGGTTCAGCGTGACGACGCCGGGGTGCTCTCGCAACTGCGTGGCCTGCCCCAGTGCCTCGGCCAACGGGGTCGCGGGCGAGAACACTCTGGGGTTGGTCGTGATTCGAACGGAGCCGCCAGCGCTGAACGCCGACACCAAGATGTTGACGTCAAGGGCGAGAATTGGCGTCCATCACATCCAGCAGCGCTGCATTGTCATCGAGGTCGATAACCGGGAGCAGGCCAGCACCGCGGAACGGCCTGACGCGGTACGGCGCGGGGTGCGGCGCTCGCTCGCGTTGCGCCAACGCCGCGCGCAAGGCGAAAGCATATGCGGACATGTCAGCGCAGCTCCCCGGTCTCTCGAGCCGTGTGACTGTCACGGAGGCTAAACAGTGGTGCTCCTTCAGGCGAGCAGGTCTTCCCTCAGCCCAGGAGCACATCGGCGTCGAAGCAGGTGTGCTCGCCGGTGTGGCAGGCAGCGCCGACCTGGTCGACGGTCAGCAGTACCGTGTCGCCGTCGCAGTCCAGACGTACCTCGTGCACGTGCTGGGTGTGCCCGGAGGTCTCCCCCTTCACCCAGTACTGCTCCCGCGACCGCGAGTAGTACGTGGCCTGCCGAGTGGCCAGGGTACGGGCGAGCGCCTCGTCGTCCATCCAGGCGACCATCAGCACCTCGCCCGTGCCGCGCTGTTGTGCCACCGCACACACCAGGCCCGAGTCGTTGCGCTTGAGTCGCGCGGCTACGGCCGGATCCAGGGTCACCGCACCACGATACCGTCGGCCCGCATCGCATCCTTGACCTGCGGAATGGTCAGCTCACCGAAGTGGAAGACGCTCGCGGCAAGCACCGCGTCGGCACCTGCAGCCACCGCAGGGGTGAAGTGCCCCACCGCGCCGGCCCCGCCGCTGGCGATCACCGGGATGCTCATCGCCGCGCGGGCGGCAGCGATCATCCGCAGGTCGAAGCCCGTCTTGGTGCCGTCGGCGTCCATGGAGTTGAGCAGAATCTCCCCCACGCCGAGCTCGGCACCGCGCTGGGCCCATTCGATGGCGTCGATGCCGGTGCCCCGCTTGCCGCCGTGGGTGGTCACCTCCCAACCCGACGGCGTGGCCGGCTGCGCTGCGGGCACTGTGCGGGCGTCCACCGACAGCACGATGCACTGTGAGCCAAAGCGTTCACTGAGCTGGCGCAGCAGCTCGGGACGAGCGATGGCCGCCGTGTTCACGCTGACCTTGTCCGCCCCCGCGCGCAACAGCCGGTCGACATCGGCGGCAGAACGCACGCCTCCGCCTACGGTGAGCGGGATGAACACCTGTTCCGCGGTGCGCCGCACCACGTCCATCATGGTTTCGCGCTCGCCCGAGGACGCCGTGACGTCGAGGAAAGTGAGCTCGTCTGCCCCCTGCGCGTCGTAGGCAGCGGCCAGCTCCACCGGATCGCCGGCATCGCGCAGGTTGGCGAACCGCAAGCCCTTGACCACCCGGCCTGCGTCCACGTCCAGACACGGGATGACCCGGACGGCCAGACTCATACCGGGATGCCCGACTCGTAGTTCCGTGGGTCGCCGAGCTCGGCAAGCAGACCCAGCATTTCGGCGTGCACGCCGGGCGAGGCGGCCAGCACGGAGGGCGAGTCGATCTGCCAGGGGTCGCCGGCGAGGTCGGTGACCACGCCACCGGCCGCCCGGACCAGGCAGACCCCGGCCGCGTTGTCCCACGGGTGGTGGCCGAACGTCACCGATCCGCCGAGCAGTCCCGCCGCCGTCCACGCGAGATCGATGCCGGTGGCGCCGAGCAAACGGACCCGCAGGCAGGCCCGGCTCAGGGCGCCAAGCACGCGATAGCGGTACTCCCCGGGATAGCGCCCACTCGAACCCTGGTTGAGCGCGCCGATGGTGGTGGTCGATTCACGCAACGTCACCTTCGAAAGTCGCGGTACCTCAGTACCGTTGCAGTACAACGGACCCTCGGCCACCGCGGCGTAG
>JALYVL010000223.1:0-689 GCA_030853285.1 Actinomycetota bacterium
CGGTGACGTGGTGCAAACCGTGTGGGGCGATGTCGGTCATGGAGGCGTGCCTCTCTGTAAGGACGTCAGGTGGTGGGGGTCAGGGTGCGGGTAGCGCGAGATTCTCGGCGAGCACGCGGTGCAGCTGGGCAGTCGGGGCTGTAGCAAGGCCAGGCTGCGCCAGGCGACGTGGGCGTCGGGGCGGACCAGGACGCAGCCGTCCTCGCCGACCTCGCGAGTGCGGGTCCAGTCTCCGTAGAGGTCGATGTACTCGCGTCCCGGTCCGACGACGTGGGCGGCGATCTCGATGCCCAATCGGTCTGAGATGGTGGTCGCGGCATCGGCCCATATTTCGCCGGAGATACCGGTGAACAGGCACAACCGGCCTTTGCTGGCCAGGTCGTGGGTGGAGACCTCGTGCCCGTCGCGGCCGAGCCAGACTTGCGGTAGCCGGGCGCCTGGCCACGTTGTCGGGTGGTAGAACAGCTCCCGGTCGCGGGTGTAGGCCGGTTCCGGGGTGCCGTCGCCGACGACCGCTCCTGAGGCGTAGCGCTGACCCAGCTCTACCCCGTGCGCGTTGAACTCGTAGTCCTTGAGCTCCATCGCCTTCAGCAGGGCCTCCCGCTGCCGGGCCGCCTCCGGGGTGTTCTCGGAGCGGGCGGCGATCCGCCGGGCCTGCATCAGCTCCGGGTCGCTGGTGTCGGTCAGCC
>JALYVL010000223.1:699-3792 GCA_030853285.1 Actinomycetota bacterium
CGCGCGGGGACAGCGTCGGTGAGCCGGGCCCCAGGTGGTCGCGCAGCGGCAGGAAGTCGTGCTTGCCGACGGGTGCGCGTTCGGCGTCGTAGGAGTCCAGCAGGTCTTCGCCGGCGCTGCCGCGGAGCACGTAGGCCAGCTTCCAGGCCAGATTGTAGGTGTCCTGGATGGACGTGTTGGACCCCAAACCGTTGGACGGTGGATGACGGTGTCGGGCTGGGTGGGTGCCCCAGGCACGGACCCGGCCGATCTCGTCACCGACCAGGCTGGTGCAGTAACACCGTCTCGCCCATCAGCTCGCGCGGGCAGGCCTGGGCGTGGATGTCGTCCTCGATGCCGAGGTCCCGGAAGATCTCCACGGTGCGATGGTTGGTGATGTGCGCGCGGGGGTGTTCGCCGTCCACCGGTATTTGGTGATGACGAGATGCTCGACACCGAGGGTGGCCAGCGCGAGTGCGGCGGCGCCACTGGCGTGCCCGCTGCCGATGATCAGGACGTCGGTCTCCAGGTCGCCCCGCCCCGCGTGATCCAGCTGCGCGGCCGCGGCGTCATCGAAGTCGGCACCGGACGCGGCGTCGGACACTGCGTCGGACACTGCGGTCATGACTCCTCCTGCTCGGGTGCCAGCGCGTTGTCCTCGGGCACCAGCACGATGTCGAAGGCGATGCGGTTCCAGGCCTCCGCCCGCTCCGACCCGTCGGGGGCGCGCCCGGGCGGCTCCTGCACGACGTCGACGATGAGGCTGTCCTTGACGCCGAAGACGGCGTCGGAGTCCAGGTGCTCGCTGCCGGCCACGAAGATGTGGGTGATCAGCGTTGCGTGCCCGGGTGCGTCGACCTTGAAATGCAGGTGCGCCGGGCGCATCGGGCTGCGCCCCGCCGCCGTCAACAGGTCTCCGACCGGGCCGTCGTCGGGAATCGGGTAGGGCGAGGGGAGCACCGACCAGAACCGGTACTCGCCCTGCCGCCCGGAGCGCAGCCAGCCGCGGCCGGCGCTCTCCACGCCGTCGTACTGCACATCGTAAAAGCCGTCCCCGTCGGCCTCCCACACCTCGATCCGGGCGCCGGGCAGCGGGGAGCCGTCGGTGGAGCGGACGGTGCCCGACACGTAGCAGGGGACGCCCTTGGCGCCGCGGGCGATGTCACCACCGAGGGCAACCTTGGGGGCGTCCGCAACGAAGAACGGCCCGAATACCGTCGACTCGGTGGCGCCCACCGCGGCCGGGGCGTTGATTCCGACGGTGAGCATGGACAGTCCCAGCACATCGGACAGCAGGATGAACTCTTGGCGCTTGTCGGTGGTGATGTGCCCGGCGCGGGTGAGAAACTCGATGCCGTGCTCCCACTCGCACTGGGTCAGCCGAACCTCGCGCGCGAAACCGTGCAGGTGCCGGACCAGGCTCTGCATGATGTCGCGGTAGCGCACCGACTCGGCTCCGTCGAAGCTGGCGAGCACCTCGTCGGTGACGGCCTGCTCGCGTGCGGCCTGTGCGGGGTGGTCGGCGGTTGGGGTCACGTTGCCTCCGTAGATGTGGCGACGGCGAGCGGGGTGCCCGCCCACGCGGCGTGGATGGCGGCAGCCTGCGCACGGCGATCGGACCGTCCCACCGCAGTATGATCAGGTGCTGCTCGCCCGTTCGTTGCGCACCCGCTGGTGCGTGCGCAGCAGGCGGATCGACGTCACCAGCCCGAGGCCGCCGACAATGTTGCCCAGTGCCGACCAGCCCATCGCGGAGAGCCAGTCCAGATACCCGTAGGACGATCCCGAGTGCAGTCCGGCGAACATGAACAGCGAATCGAGCACCGAGTGGAACAGCTGACCCCCCGCGAGCAGCGACCCGAACAAGATTGCGGGCACGATCTGCACCCCCAAGCTCGGAGTGGAGTGCTGCATCCGCGTCATCAGGGTCATCACCGTGCCCGCGAGCACGGCCAGCACGAAGGAATGCAGATTGATGCCGAGTTCGAAGTAGTGATCGGACACCTCGACGGCCGTGGACTTGAGGTCGGGCCTGCCGGTGACGATCAGCCAGGCGATGGCCCAGCCGCCGAGCAGGTTGGTGGCCATCGTCACGCCCCAGAGGCGCGCCAGTAACCCGACGCTGCCGTGCCCGGCGACCACCGCGGCCACCGGCACCAAGAAGTTCTCCGTGAACAGCTCGCTGTGGGCCAACAGCAGCGCCACAAAGCCAACGGAGAACGCGGCGCCGGCGAGCAGGGTGTTGTGCGTGTAGTGCTGCACCACGAAGTACGCCAACACGCCAGTGCCGACGTCGAGACCACCGAGCAGCCCGGTACCGATCAGCGGCAGTAGCGGCCGTCCGAGCCGCTCGTCGCCTTCCTCCACCAAGCGATCGAATGCCTCGTCGACGGGACCGTCGGGAGCGCTGGGCTGATCGGCGCTCAACAGCCGACCTCGGGCGCTGCGAACGCCACCGAACGGTGGACACACCGGTACGTCATCATCGCGCCACCCTAAGGGAAGCGGCGCAGGTGCACCGGGCGCAATGCACGCACGACTAACATTCGAGGCCGATGCATCCGCGCCGTTGGTCCCCGAAGCGCGGCGAGCCGCTGCCTGCAGCCGATGCCGCCAGCCGGACCTCGGCCTACGTGTACGGCAACATCCTCGTGCTGGCGGCACTTGTACCGCTGTCCATCGCCGATGTGCGTAGCGGTACCGCGGTGCTCATCGTGCTGGGCACCGCGGTATCTACTTTCTTTGCACACCTGTTCGCCGAGACGGTCGGCGGCAGCATGCGGGTCGAGCAGCGCTCCGGTTGGCGCGCGTTTCGGCATCACGTCCGCGACGCGGTGCCGGTGCTCACCTCGGGGCTGGTTCCGACGGTGCTGCTTGCCCTGGCGTGGCTGAACCTCGCCCCGCATACCGCGATGTTCGTGACCGCGGAGGTTTTGCTCATCGTGAGGATCGGGTGGACCGGCGTGCTGGTGGGACGGTTGCACGGCGAACCGAGCTCGCTGCGCGTGCTGCTCACCGGGGTTGCGCTGTCCGTCCTCGGCGCCGTTGTGGTGGGACTCAAGGTGTTGCTCACCCACTAGCTGTTCTGCCCCGAGAGGTTGGTGACGCGGCTAG
>JALYVL010000224.1 GCA_030853285.1 Actinomycetota bacterium
GGAGGTGGCACTGGCCGCCAAGGACGCCGGAGTCCCCATCCGCATCGGCGTCAACGCCGGCTCTTTGGACCCGCGAATTCTGCACAAGTACGGAAAGGCCACCCCGGAGGCGCTGGTGGAGTCGGCGTTGTGGGAAGCCGGGCTGTTCGCCGAGCACGGCTTCAACGACATCAAGATCTCGGTGAAGCACAACGACCCGGTGACCATGGTGCGCGCCTATGAGCTGCTCGCCCAGCAGTGCGACTACCCGCTGCACCTCGGCGTCACCGAGGCCGGCCCGGCCTTTCAGGGTACGATCAAGTCCGCCGTGGCCTTCGGCGCGCTGCTGTCCCAGGGCATCGGGGACACCATCCGGGTGTCGCTGTCCGCGCCCCCCGTGGAAGAAGTCAAGGTCGGCACCCAGATCTTGCAGTCGCTGGGGTTGCGGCCGCGCAAGCTGGAGATCGTGTCCTGCCCCTCCTGCGGGCGCGCGCAGGTCGACGTCTACACCCTGGCCGACGAGGTCACCGCCGGCCTGGAAGGCATGGAGGTCCCGCTGCGCGTCGCAGTAATGGGCTGCGTGGTCAACGGGCCGGGGGAGGCCCGCGAGGCCGACCTCGGGGTGGCATCGGGCAACGGCAAAGGCCAGATATTCGTGAAGGGTGAGGTGATCAAGACGGTGCCCGAGGCGATGATCGTGGAGACCCTGATCGAGGAGGCGATGAAGATCGCCGACCAGCTACAGGCCAGCGGCGCCGGCGATGTAGGCGCGCCGGCCGTGACGGTCGGTTGATGCTCGCCACCGGCAAGGTCGGCTGATGATGTCCGGCCCCGGCGTTACTGGTTGACTGCGATGCTGCGGGCAACCGGGGCGCACCAGCTCACTGAGCGTTCCACTGTGGACGTGCTGCGGGCGCTCAACAACGACCCGGTGGCGAACTGCATGATCGCTGCGCGGGTCGAGGCCTACGGTGCCTCCCCGAGCCGATTGGGCGCGGCGCTGTGGAGCGTTGATGACCCCGCTCGCTCATTGTGCTACTCGGGGGCCAACCTGATCCCGGTCTACGGCAGCCGCGACGCGTTGGCCGTCTTCGCCGAGCGTGCGCGTCGACAACCGCGCGTCTGTTCCTCACTGGTGGGTGCGGCCGAGTTGGTGCTCCCCATGTGGGAGATGCTCACCGAGTGGTGGGGCCCCGCCCGCGACGTTCGTCCCCGCCAGCCGCTGCTGGTGCTTCCTGGCGCACCCCACATCTCCTCGGATCCCCTCGTGCGCAGGGTGTCACCGGGCGACCTGGACTCCTACCTCCCAGCTGCCGTGGCGATGTTCACCGAGGAGGTGGGGGTGGACCCGACCGGGCTCGATGGTGGACGGCACTATCGCAGGAGGGTTCAGGAAGTGATTGCCGAGGGACGGGCCTTCGCACGCTTCGACGACGGCGAGGTGACCTTTAAAGCAGAAGTGGGGGCCAGGTCCGCGCGCGTCGGGCAGATACAGGGCGTGTGGGTCCGTCCGGATCGTCGGGGCACCGGACTCGCCACCGCCGCCACCGCCGCCGTCGCCGACTTCGTGCGGACCGCAGGCCGTACGCCGTCGCTGTACGTCAACGACTACAACACCGCCGCGCGGCGGGTCTACGACCGCATCGGGTTCACGCAGGTTGCGACCTTCGCCACCGTGCTCCTGCACTGAATGTCACCGTGCTGCTGCACTGACAGTTGCCAGCGCCCCATGCCTATGCTGGGCGGCGATGTCCTCCCGCTCAGTTCGGCGCCTGTGCGCGCTTGTCGCCGTGGCCCTCGGTGCCGTCTCGCTGGCCGCCTGTAGCGGCGCGCCCCCTGGGCCGGATGCCGCAGCCACGGCGTTCCTTCGCGCCTTTTCAGCGGGAGATTCCGCTGCCGCTGCCGCAACGACCGACCAGCCGCAACAGGCGAGCGCCGCCATCCAAGCCGCCCGCAACGCGCTCAAGCCTGACTCGGTGGACACCCACGTGCGGCAGGTTCGCACCACCGGGGACACCGCCACCGCGGACTTCACGGTCAGCTGGAAGCTGCCGCAGGGCCGGACGTGGACTTACCCGGGAGCGTTGACCCTGGGGCGAACCAAGAATGTGTGGTCGGTGCGGTGGAGCACGACAGACCTGCACCCCAAGCTCGCAGCGAACCAGACCTTGGCGTTACGGGTGGACGACGCGCCCACCGCATCCGTGCTGGACCGCGGTGGCCAGCCGGTCCTGACCCCGGGCGTGGTGGTGAACATCGTGCTCAATCCGGCGGCCGCCGGTGATCTCGGCGCCGTGGCCAACAGTCTCTCGGCGGCCCTGCTCCGCTTCGACCCGACCATCACTGGCCCGTCGATCGTCGCGGGAGCGGCCAGCGGCGCTCCGTACCCGGTGGCCACCCTGCGCGACGCCGACTACCAGTCGATCAAAGCTGCCATCTACCCGCTGCCCGGTGTCAGCTTCTCCACCCAGGCGCGCTTGCTCACGGCGGATCCCGCGTTCGCGCCCACATTGGTGAGCCAGGTGGGCAAATCGGTGGACGACGAGCTGGCTGGTAAAGCCGGGTGGCGCGTCGTGACGGTCAGCCCCAACGGTGTCCAGATCGACACCCTGTCCACCACACCGGCCGAGCCTGCCCCCGCGGTGCGTCTCACCCTGGACCGTGGGGTGCAGAACGCGGCGCAAGCCGCCGTGAACATCCAGGTCAAGGCAGCGGTGACGGTGGCCATCAAGGCGTCCACCGGCGAGATTCTCGCCGTCGCCCAGAATCCCGTCGCCGACGCGACTGGGCCCATCGCACTGTCCGGGCTGTACCCGGCCGGATCGACCTTCAAGATCATCACTGCAGCCGCCGCGCTGCAGGCCGGCAACGTCACTGCCGAGACGCCCAGTGCGTGCCCGGCCAGCACAGTGATCGGTGGCGTCCGCCGCATCCCGAACTACAACGAGTTCGACCTCGGCACGGTGCCCCTGCGTAGTGCGTTCGCCGCCTCATGTAACACCACCTTTGCCCAGCTCTCGGGCTCCTTGCCTGCCGATGCGTTGACCAAGAGCGCACTGCAGCTCGGGGTGGGCCGGGACTACGCCGTCCGGGGCGTCACCACAGTGACCGGACAGATTCCACCTGCCGCCGACCTCGTCAAACGGGCCGAGGACGCGATCGGTCAGGGCGATGTGCAGGTCAGCCCATTCGGGATGACCCTCGCTGCGGCATCGGTCGCGCACGGCGGTAGCCCGGTGCCCGTGCTGATCCAGGGCGCTACGACCACGGTCGATGCAGACCCTGCCCCCGTGCCCGCGCCGGTACTGGACCAGCTGCGGCTGATGATGCGGCAGGTGATCACCGGCGGATCGGCCCACGGTGTGGACACCCAGGGGGAGGTGTTCGGCAAGACCGGGGAAGCGCAGTACGGCGACGGCAGCAACTCGCACGCCTGGTTTGTCGGTTACCGCGGTGACATCGCCTTCGCGTCGTTCATCGTCGGCGGTGGGGGCTCGGGCAACGCGGTGCTGATGTGTGGCCAGTTCCTCGCCGCACTGCCACCCGGGTACTGATCCTCGAGCACTACGCTGAGGGCATGTCTGTTCCTACCATCGCCCGATCTGCTCTCGTTCCCGGTCAGCCCACCCCGCTGCGCAGCGTGCCCCGCGACATCCCCCGCCCGGAGTACGTCGGCAAAGCGGCGCCGACCCCCAGCACCGACCCCTGGGTGCAGACCCCCGAGGTCATCGAAGCGATGCGCGTCGCCGGAAGAATTGCGGCCCAAGCCCTCGCCGCGGGTGGCGAGGCGGTCGCGCCGGGCGTGAGCACG
>JALYVL010000225.1 GCA_030853285.1 Actinomycetota bacterium
GAGCACGCCGAGGCCGCCAGTCCGACCGCGGCGCCGACCGGTTCCGGGGACGCCCCGCGGCGCCGACGGCGCAGGCGTGGCGGGTCCGGCCATTCGGCGTCGACGGACAGTTCCGCCAGCACGGACTGATCCGCCCTCGTGATTGCCCCGGAGCGGCGTTCGCGGCGCGACCTCGCCGCGGCCGCGGCGATCGTGCTGGTGATCGTGGTGGTCAGCGGGTTGTTGTGGGGACGCAGCGAGGCTCGGTCGACGAAATCTGTGCCTGCCTCGGTTCCGGCTCCCGCGCTGACCCCTGCCACCGGCATCCCTGCGTCCCTCGTCCAAGCGTGGCAGGCGCCCTCAGCGGCCACCACGGCCCCAGTCGTCGTAGGGGCAACGGTGGTGAGCGCTGACGGCTCGCAGGTCAGCGGACGCGATCCCGTCACGGGTCGCGTGTTGTGGAGCTACCGGCGGGATCTGCCCCTGTGTGCGGCGACGGGTCAGTGGAACCGGGCGGTCGCGGTCTACCGCACCGACCGCGGCTGCAGCGACGTCACGTCGCTCGAGGGGGCCACCGGAGCCCGCGGGCCTCAACGCGATAGTGAGGCCGATCCGACCGTCTCCCTGGTGGGTGACGGCACCTACCTTGCTTCCGTCGGCTCCACGCGGATGGAGGTATGGCGTTCAGATCTGGTGCGCACCGTGGAGTTCGGTCGGGTGGACGCACCGATCAACCCGAACTCGCAACCGCGTCCGGGCTGCTCCATTCGCTCGGTCGCCTCCTCCGCCCAGCAGGTCGCGGTCGCCTTGTCGTGCCCCGGTGAACAAAGCGACCGGCTGTCATTGCTCAGTCCGACCCCCACCGACCCCACCAAGCCGACCGAGTCCGGATCCACCCTCCTCGGCGGGACCGGCGCGCGGGTGATCGCCGTCGCCGGCGACCGCACCGCCGTGTATCTACCCGGTCCCGCGCCGAAGATCGGCGTGTACGACAGCTCGGCCACTCTGCTCAGCTCCTACCCACTGCCCGACGGTCCGGCCGCGAGCACCCCGCACGGCCTGGTTGAGCCGACCACCAGCACCGCAGCGGTGCGCACCTGGTGGACGGGCGCAGCTGTGCTTGCCCTGCGGGCCGGCGATCTGTCCATCGCCTGGGGCCTGCCCGGCACGCTGGGGCCCGGAGTGGAGACGGCCGGACAGCTCCTCGTCCCGGTGCCCGGAGGACTGCTCGCGCTCGACGCGGCCAGTGGAGCGCGGGGTAACACCATCCCGGTCGATCGCGGTGCCACCTCGACCGGGCCCATAGCGGTCGCCGTCGCAGGCAGCGTGATCCTGGAGCAGCGCGGCAGGACTGTCACCGCGTTGGCGCCGAGAGGTACCTGAGGGTTGTTCGAGGCCCTCGGAACGACCATGGAGTACCGCTCGGCGCGGCCGTTCATTTCGTCGCCGCGCTCAGCTGATATCGACCGTGTGCAGCGGTGTCCCGTTGTCCCAGTGGGCCAGTAGGTTCGCGGCCAGCTCCCGGTAGGCGGCAGCTCCCTTGTTCTTGCGTCCGGTCAACACCGAGCTTCCCGAGGCCGAGGCTTCCGCAAAGCGCACGGTGCGCGGGATGGGGGGCGCCAACAGCGGCAGCTGATAGCGGTCGGCTACATCGGCCAGGACGTCCCTGCTGTGGGTGGTGCGCGAGTCGTAGAGGGTGGGCAGCACCCCGAGCAGGGACAGCTCTGGGTTGGTGATCTCCTGGACGTCGGTGACGGTGCGCAGCAGCTGCCCGACCCCGCGGTGAGCCAGTGTCTCGCACTGCAGGGGCACCAGCACCGCATCACTCGCGGTGAGTCCGTTCAGCGTCAGCACCCCCAGCGAGGGCGGGCAGTCCACCAGCACCACGTCGAAGTCGCCGGCCACGGTGGCCAGCGCACGTTTGAGCGCGTATTCCCGGCCCGGTCGCATCAGCAGCATCGCCTCCGCACCCGCGAGGTCGATGGTCGCGGGCAGCAGTCGGGGACCCTCCGTCGTGTCCAGGAGGACGGTCGAGGCAGGCACGTCGCCCAACAGGACCTCGTGGATCGAGCCGCTCAACGCGTCCGGATCATGGCCGAGGGAAAACGTGAGACAGCCCTGCGGGTCCAAATCGACGAGCAAGACCCGGCGGCCGGCATCAGCCAGCGCCGCTCCCAGCGAGGCGACCGTCGTCGTCTTCGCCACTCCGCCCTTTTGGTTGGCCACCGCCAGTGTGAACGTCACGGTGCAAATAGTGGCACGTCACCAGGACGCGACGCTGCTTCCCCGCCGTGCGGTGGCGCGCGCCGCCCGCAGCGAGGATATTTCAACCCATGCCCCAACCCGACAGCAGCTCGGCTCGCTCCGCCGACCTCGGCCTCTTCGGCCCGGACAGCATCACCTGGCGGGTGCTGGCCGACCCGGCTGCGGGGATCGGCGGCCTGCGTGCGCTGTTTCTGCAGGCGCTGCACCCACTCGCCATGGCCGGGGTGTACGAGCACTCGGGGTACCAGGAGAACTTCTGGCCGCGGTTGCGGCGCACCGCGGAGTACGTGAGCACCGTGGCGTTCAGCCCCACCGCCGAGGTCGACGCGCTCGCCGGCCGGGTGCGTCAGATGCACACCCTGGTGCACGGCACCGACGACGTGACCGGGCTGCCCTACTCGGCGCAAGATCCCGAGCTGCTGACCTGGGTGCACGTCACCGAGGTGTCCAGCTTCCTCAGCGTTGTGCGACGCGGTGGCCTCGACCTCAGCGATGCCGAAGCGGATCAGTTCCTGGCCGAACAGGTGCGCGCAGCAGAGCTGCTCGGTGCCCATGATGTGCCTGCCGACCGTCAGCAGGTCGCCGACTACCTGCAGCGGATGCGTCCCACCCTGCGCTGCACGGCCGCAACCCGCTCAGCGGCCCGACTGTTGGTGAGCCCGCCGATGCCGTGGCGTGTTCAGTTGTTCACTCCGGCGCGCCCGGCGTGGTCGGCAACCGCCATTTTGGCGTTCAGCCTGCTGCCGGCCTGGGCACGGCGGATGTATCGGCTGCCGGGCCTGCCCACCACCGACCTTGCTGCCCGACTGGCGTTGCGTGGACTGCGAACCGCTGCGCTGCGGCTGCCGGAGCGGATGCGCGTGGGACCACCCGTGCAGCAGGCGCAGGCCCGGGCGAAACAGGCCAGACTCACGCCCACCACTGGGTCCACAACAGCACCGCGCTGATCGCCAGCACCGCAGCCCCGGCCAGCCACGTAGCCGATCGACCCCGGCGATCGCCCGCCACCTGGATGAGCACTGCCACGGCCGCGGCGCCGACGTGGATGATTACCATGGCGGTCGATGGACCGGCCACCGAGCGCCACGACGCCAGGGCTGCCGCGACCACCACGACGAGCGCCAAGACCACCAGCCCACCCGTGAGCACCCCGGACACCCCGCGCACCATCACCGTAGATCGGGAGACGCGCGGGCTCATGGTGCCAATCCCGCCCACGGGTTCAACTGCGGCGCCGCAGCCAAGCCCGCGGGGCAGTGCCGTCGGAGGTCACACCACGAGCACTGCGGCCCGGGATTCGGCGGGAACAGCAGATCGGGGTCGCCACCCGCGGTCAGCGTGTCCGAGGCCAACACGATCTCCTCGGCCGCCTCTTCGGCACGCTGCAGATGGCGGGCCAACGACTCGGGCGTGTGGTCGAACGCGGCCACCTCGCCGCTGGGCAGGTGGTGCAGCTCAACCCGGCGGCACGGCTTGCGCAGGGTGCGCCGCGTCGCTAACACGTACAGCGCAAGCGCCTGCGAAC
>JALYVL010000226.1 GCA_030853285.1 Actinomycetota bacterium
GGAGGGCGTGGCGGGCACCGTGCCCGCCGAACAGCGCTAGCGTTTGCCGATCAGGGCTTGTTGGCGAGGTCGGCGATCGAGCGCAGCTTGTACTTGTCGGCGGTCGCCTTGGTGACGACGATGGCATCGCTGTCCTGCGCCGCGGACTTGTCCAGGGCCGCCAGGCTCGCCGGGAGTGCCTGCTGCAGCGCCGTGTACACGTCGTCGATACTGGTTGCGGTGGCCGACTTGTCGAGGTAGGACAAGGTGTTCCCGGTGTACTCGGGGATCACGTCGATGGAGCCGTCCTGCAGGCCGGGGAAGTACTTCTCCCGGCTGCCGATGCTGAGCTTGGGGGTCACGCTGGCACCCTGGGCCTGCAGCGCCGCGGCGTAGATGTCGGCCAGCAGGACGTTTTCCTGGAAGTCCGCGGAACCGATCGTCAGCTTCTCGCCTGCCGCTGCGCCTCCCGGCTTGTCCAGGCCGTTGCTCTTCAGCCAGTCCTTCGCTACGTCCGCGGGGTTCTGCTTGTCGTTGACGACTTTCGCGACGATGGCCGTGAGGCCGGCGGTGTCGAGCTTGGCCGAGATCGCGTTGAGGGTGGCCTTGACGCCCGCGGTGGCCTTCGACTTGTTGATGATGGGCACCACGTTCTGAGCGGCGAAAACACTCTTGGGGTCGGTGAGCACGACGAAGTTGTTTGCGGCGATGGACGAGTCGGTGGTGAACAGGTCCGCAGCGTCGATCTGGCCGTTCTTGAGCTGGTTGACGGTGATGGCCCCTCCGGTATCGGTGACCTGGAACTTCGCGAAGTTGACCCCGTAGGTCTTGGCCAGACCGGGTACACCCTGGATGCGAGTCTGGAACTCCGGGGGGCCGCCGAGGATCAAGCTGGCGGCGATGGTGTTGGACGCGCCGGCCGTGGGGCTGCTCTGCGAGCTGTCGGCCCCGCACGCGGTGGCGAGGCCGACCATGGTCACCATGGCAGTCAAGGCGATGATCTTGCGTTTCATTGCTCTCCAGGGGTTGAGGATGGGGCAGCGGCGGGCCGGAGCACGTCCGTTTGTTGCGGCTTTTGTGCCGTGACGAACCGTCGGGAAACCCCTCGGGAGACCGCGTAGCGCTGGGCCACGGCCAGCACGAGGTCGGCGGTCAGGGCGAGCGCCGCGACCAGCACCCCGCCACTGATCGTCTGCGGGTAGTCCTGTTGGGCGAGCCCGTCGTAGATGAAGCGGCCGAGGCCACCGAGGGTGACGTAGGAGGCGATGGTGGCAGTGGCGATCACCTGCAGCGTTGCGCTGCGCACACCGGAGAAGATCAGCGGCAGGCTGCACGGAAGCTCGACGCGGTAGAGCACCTGCCACTGCGTCATGCCCATTCCGATCGCCGCATCGCGGGCCGCGGGGTCGATGCTCTGCACACCGGCGTAGGCGTTGGAGAGAATGGGAGGTATCGCCAGCAGGATCAGCACGATCACGGTCGGGATGACGAAGCCGGTGTCGGTTCGCCCGTGAAAATGCGGCGAGACGATGATGGTCAACAGCACCAGGATGCCCACGCTCGGCAGCGCACGCAGGGCATTTGCCGCACTGACCAGGGACGTGCCCCGCCCGGTGTGACCGATGGCCAAGCCGAGGGGCAGCGCGATCGCTGCGGCGACCACCAGCGCAATCATGGAGAACTCGAGGTGGGCGAGCAGCTGCGCTGTGATGCCCGTCATGCGGCGGGTACCCCGCCAGTGCGCTGGGTCGTTCAGCCAGGTGAAGACGTCACCGATCATGCGCCGCGCACCGCCCTGCGCCATGGGGTGAGCACCCGGCTGGCGGCGAGGAGCAACAAGTCCAGTGCGAGCGCGAGCAGGCCACAGAGGATGATGCCCAGCACGATCGGCGGAAAGTACGGGTCCGGGGTGGACAACTGGAAGCCGAGGACGAACAGCTGTCCGAGGTTGGCCAGGCCGATGGTGCCTGCGATGGCGACCATGCTGACGTTGGACACGGTGGCCACCCGCAGCCCGGCCATGATCACGGGCAGAGCGATCGGAAGCTCCACCCTCAGCAGGCGTCTGATTCGGCCGTACCCCATCGCGGTGGCCGCCTGGGTGACGTCATCGGGCACCGAACGCAGCCCATCGGCGACCACGCGCACCAGCAGGGCCATCGAGTAGATCGACAAAGCGATCGGAACCTGCAGGGGGTCGAGGCTTTTCAGGCCGAACACCGGAGGCACCAACACGAACAACGCGATCGAGGGGATGGTGTAGAACAACCCGCTGACCGACAGCAACGGCGGGTACAACCATCGGTAGCGCTGCGCGAGCCAGCCCAGCGGCAGGGCGAGGAGCAGCCCGATGACCACGGGCAGCACCGACAGCCAGGCGTGCGCCCACAGCCACCCCAGGACCACGTGCTGGTGCTCGGTGAAGTAGCTCCAGAACTGTAGGGGCGACGAGTTCGATAGGGCGAGCTTCACGGTGCGGCGGCCGAACTGGTCGGCGCGACGCGGCGATCGGTCAGCTTCTCGAGCTCGGCCACCACCGCAGTGGCGGTCACGGTGCCCGCCAGCGCGCCGTCGCCGTCAACCAGCACGCCACGGCCGCTGGGCGCGGACAGGGCGGCGTCCAGAGTCTCTCGCCAGGTGGCGTTCTCTCCGGCGAGCGTCCCCCCGAGGTTCAGCAGGTCGGCGGTGACGGTGGCGGCACCACGCTCCGGGTCGGTGGCAAACCAGCCCTGCGGTGCGTTGGCATCGTCGACGACGAGCACCCAGCCATCGGTTGCGGCATCGATGGCCTCGGCGAGCGGGGCCCCGACACGCACTACCGCCTCGTCGGACACCGGCAGTGCGCCCGCAGTGGCAAAGCCCAGCGCCCGGTACCCGCGGTCGCGCCCCACGAAGCCCGCGACGAAGGGGTCCGCGGGCCGGGCGAGCAGCTCTGCGGGCGGGGCCAGCTGAGCCAGCGTGCCACCCACCCGGAGTACGGCGACCTGGTCCCCGAGCTTGATCGCCTCGTCGATGTCGTGAGTGACGAAGACGATGGTCTTGCCCAGCTCCGCCTGCAGCCGGAGGAACTCGTTCTGCAACTGCTCGCGAACGACCGGATCGACGGCGCTGAACGGCTCGTCCATCAACATCACGGGTGGGTCGGCGGCCAGTGCGCGGGCCACTCCCACGCGTTGCTGCTGCCCACCGGAGAGCTGCGCCGGGTAACGACGGCCGATGGCGGAGTCGAGGCCGACGCGCTCCAAGAGGCCGACGGCGTTCTTGCGCGCCTCACGCTTGCTCCCCCCGAGGAGCAGCGGAACGGCGGCCACGTTGTCCAAGACGGTGCGGTGCGGGAACAGGCCAGCGCTCTGGATCACGTAGCCCATCCCTCGACGCAACAGCGTCGGAGTGATGGTCGCGGTGTCCCTGTCGTCGAGCCAGATGGTGCCGGTGCTGCGGTCGATCATCCGGTTGATCATGCGCAGCGAGGTGGTCTTGCCGCAGCCCGATGGCCCGACGAGCACGGTGATCTGGCCGGAGGGTGCCTCGAGGCTGAGCCCACCGACCGCGGTCGTCCCGTCGGGGAACGTCTTGGTCACGGCGTCGAATCGGATCATGCGGCGATCACCTCCGTCGGGCGCGTGAGCTTGATGACGCGCGGGCGAGCTTGACCGCCGCAGCGCTTACGCGGATGCAACGACCTGACCATCTAACCGACTTCGAGGCGGCCGTGCTGCTGTGCGATACCGGATCGTTACCGTAGCCGTCATGCGAATGCGGCTTTCGCGCACGGATGTTGTGCGAAAGC
>JALYVL010000227.1 GCA_030853285.1 Actinomycetota bacterium
CCACTGCGCGATCTTTCTCTGCGCGACCTTTCTCTGCGCGACGCCGTCATCGCCACCTGTGCAGAGCTGCTCCCGCGCTGCGGTGACACCACCGCAGACGGCGTTCGTCAGGTCATCGCGCGGCTGGAGGCGCCGCTGCAGGTGGTGGTGGCCGGGCGCATCTCCTCCGGGAAGTCCACTTTGGTCAATGCGCTCATCGGACGTCGGGTGGCGCCCACGGCCGTCGGTGAGTGCACCCACCTGGTCACGCGCTTCTCCTACGGCACCGTCGACCGGGTGGAGGTGGTGCTGCGCAACGATCGCCGCCTGCCGTTGCCCTTCGACGCCGACGGGATGATCCCCGCTGACGTGGCCACCCGAGCGGGCGTCCCGATGCAGGACGTCTCCCACCTGGAGGCCTACCTGACGAGCTCGCTGCTCTCCGCGCTCACCGTCATCGACACCCCCGGTCTGGGTTCACTGGACGCCGAATCCGCGGGACGCACCACGGCTTTGCTCGACGACACCTCGCGCAGTGCGGTCGTCGGGGCCGAGGCGGTGCTCTATGTGCTCACCCAGTCGGTCCGCGCCGATGATGCCGACGCCTTGGCCACGTTTGCGGCGGCCACCGCGGGCCGCGACGCAGGCCCGGTGAATACCCTGGCGCTGCTGAACAAGGCCGACACCGTTGCGCCGGAGTCGGTGGCAGAATCCGGCGGCAACGTGTGGCAGGCGGCACGGTTGCTCGCCGAGCGTCAAGCGCAGCTGCTCGGACCCCGGGTGGCGGACGTGCTCCCCGTGGTCGGGTTGCTCGGTGAGACCTGCGAGAGCGGCAGCTTCGAAGCCGCCGACGCGGACGCGCTGCGGGCGATCGCCACCGTGGACGAAGACACGCGGATCGCCATGCTGCTCGCCGCGGACCTGTTCGTCTCGGTCGAGTGTTCGGTGGATGTCGTTGTCCGTCGACGCTTGCTTGAGCGGCTCGATCTGTACGGCATCACCTGCGCACTGCGGGCCTTGGACGCCGAGCCGACCATGCCGGTCGGGCGCCTACGGGCAGCGCTGTTCGGCGCCTCGGGTGTGGTGCAGGTTCGCAGCCGCCTGGTCGAGGTATTCAGCACGCGGGCCGACGGCATCAAAGCCGCTGCCGCGTTGGGCTCCCTCACCGCGCTGGCGCAGTCCTCCGGTGATCCCGAGGAGCAGCAGCTGGTGCGCGGAGGCATCGAAGGATTGCTTGCCCTACCTCAAGCTCACCCGCTGCGGATGATGGAGGCGCTCACCCTGCTCACCGGCGGTACCGTCGAATTGGATGGCGAACTCGTCGCCGAAGTCGTGCGGCTGGGGACCGGCGCTGACGCCCGGGCGCAACTGGCCATGTCCGATGCCACACCGGCACAGTTGTCGGCTACCGCGCTGGAGCGAGCCGGATGGTGGCGCTCGTTTGCCTCCTTCGGAGCCAGCGCCGCCCAGGAGCGGGTGGCCCACGTTGTCCACCGGGCATATTTCCTGCTGTGGCAGCAACTGCAGGGGACTCATCCATGACGAATCCCTTGCCTGCTCAGGTGCGCAGCGCCCGAGCGGAGCTGAGCGCGTTGCTCGCCGCAAGCGACCCCGATTTGGCGTCCCGGCTGACGTCGACTCAGCGCGCCAGCCAGACCGTACCGACGGTGGTGGTCGTCGGCGAGACCAACCGCGGCAAGAGCTGCCTGGTCAACGCCCTGTTGGGTACCCCCGATCTGTCCCCCGTGGACGCTGGTACGGCGACGGCCACCTATGTGGTGCTCACGCATGGCGCGGAATGGTCGGCGCAGGGCTGTTATCCCGATGGCCGCGCATCGGTCCCGTTCGACATTTCGCGCCTCAGCGACTGGGTCACGATCAACGGCGCGTTACCCGACGGCGTTGCACCACCCGCGTCGGTCGAGGTACGCGGCCCCGTGCCGCTGTTGGAGAGCGTCACCCTCATCGACACCCCAGGGGTCGGCGGCCTGCACGGCGTACACAACGAGATTGCGTTGCGGGCGGCGGCCGCAGCGACGGCTCTACTGATGGTCGTCGATGCGAGTAGCCCGTTCACCCGGGCGGAGCTCGAGTTCCTGCAGCGGGCGGCGGAACAGGTCGAGACGGTGGTGTTCGCACTGACCAAGACCGACACCCACCGGGGCTGGCGTGAGGTGCTGGACGCGGATGTCGCGTTGCTGGCCAAGCACGCCCCGCGCTTCGCCGATGCACAGTTCCATCCGGTCTCGGCGCGGTTGTCCGTGCTGGCGGTCCAGGCCCCGAGCGCCCAGGTGGCGTCGACCTTGCGTACGCAGTCGGGTGTGGCGGCGTTGCAGGGCGCCTTGCAACAATTGGTGGCCGACCGTGCGGTGATGCTGGGTGAGGCCAACGCTCTCCGCGGCCTGCACTCTGCGTTGGGCGTTACGCTGCTCGCGCGCCAGGAGCGGGCGCGGGCGCTGCGGGCCGGCGCGGGCACGGCGGAGGTGCTACGCGCCCGTCGCGAGGAGCTGCAGGCCAAACGCCGCGCAGGCCAGCGTGGGTGGTCGATGCGGTTGCGTGCGCAGGTGCAGCACACCCGGGTGGAGACCACTCACGAGGTCGCGAGGCACGTGCGGGAGACGCAGACGTGGTTCCGCTCAACGGTCGATACCGCCGACCGACAGGCTCTGCATCGTCTTCCTGCGCAACTGGACCCAGCGCTGGCCGCGGTAGCGGTGAAGGTCAGCGACGGGCTGGCGCAGCGGGTACGGCACATCGGGGAGGAGGTCCTGTCCGAGCTGTTCACCGCCGCTGAGCTGTCGGCGCTGGTGGCGACGTCGGCGGGTCGACAGGTGACGCCGCTCGCCATCCGCCCGCTGGAGAAACGTCCGTCCGGGTCCGAGGATCGGCTGATGGTGGTAGCCGGGGCCTCTGGCGGTGTGGGAGTGGGCAGGCTCGCGCTGATGCCGCTGGCGCTGGTTCCCGGACTCAACCTGGTGCTCGTGCCCCTCACCCTGGGCCTCGGTGCGGGTGCGGCGTGGTGGATGGCCCGAACCCGGGGGCATATGGCCGACAAAGCCCACGTGAAGCAGTGGTCGGCCGAGGTCTTTGCCGAGGCCCGGGCCAACCTCGACCAGCTGGTGGCCGAGCAACTCATCGATAGCGAGCAGCAGCTGGGCGCGGCCCTCGACGACGCGTTGGCCGAACGTGTGGAGCAGATTGAGCAGGAGCTGCGGGCGGTGGACGCGGCGCTGCGGCTGGACACCGCCGAACGCAGCGAACAATTGCGCAGCACCGAGCGCGAGCTGGCCGCCCTTACTGCCGGCCGGGAGCGTGCGGCGGCGTTGTTGGCGCGGATACGCGCACTGCGCGATCGTTGAGGCGCTGACTACTCGTGTTCCTCGATGTATTCCTGCGGGTCCTTGTCGACCGCCTTGACGCCGGTGACGTGCTCTGCCTCGAAGCCGGCGAATGCGACAGCCAGGCGGTGGCGTAGGTCCAGCCCGGCATTGCGTCGGAAGTCGGTGAGCCCTTCGCGCTCTTCTTCCGCCATGTGATCACCGTTGGCCTTGTTCGCTGCCGCGACTGCCCCGAACCACTCGGTGCTCCCGACACGGTGCTCCACAACTGAGGCGACCGCATCGCGTATCTCGTTGTGGTCCTCGATCGCATCCTCGGTCTCTCCCTCGGCACTGTCCTTGTCGCCCGCTCCCTTGCCCAGCTTCAACAGCTCGGGGTAGAAGTGCTGCTCCTCCGCTTCCGCATGTACCTCGAGAAACGCCGCGAGCCTGCCCCAG
>JALYVL010000228.1 GCA_030853285.1 Actinomycetota bacterium
GCTCGTAGCCCTCGTCCACCGCGTCGCCGCCCTGGCCGGAGACCTTCGCTACATCCGGGAGCTGACCTGTGGACCCATTCTTGCCTCGCCCGAGGGCGCGGTGGTCACCGCAGCGCGGGTGCGGATTGGGCCCGAGCCCAGCCGCGCCGACCGCGGACCGCGGAGGCTGCGCTAGCTGTATTCGCATTGAGGGCCCTCAATGCGAACTGGATCGATCAGGGACTCAGCTGGCGTAGGAACGCAAGCGATCCGCGCGCTCACCGGCACGGAGCTTGCCCATCACCTCGCGCTCGATCTGCCGTACCCGCTCGCGCGAGAGGCCGAACAGCTTGCCGATCTGGTCCAGCGTGCGCGGCTGGCCGTCGTCCAGGCCGTAGCGCAGGCGGATGACCTGTTGCTCCCTCTCGTCCAGCGTGCTCAGCACGGAGAAGATGTCCGAGTGCAGCAACCCGGAGATCACCGCGCTCTCCGCGTCGGTGGCGTCGGCGTCCTCGATGAAGTCACCCAGCGGCGCTTCCTCATCGCTACCCACAGGCATGTCCAGGCTCACCGGGTCGCGGCTGTGGTCGAGCAGGTCGGCGATCTTGTGTGCCGGAATGCCGGATTCCTCGGCGAGCTCATCGTCGGTGGCTTCCCGACCCAGCTGCTGGTGTAACTCCCGCTTGATTCGCGCGAGCTTGTTCACCTGCTCCACCAGATGGACGGGCAGCCGGATGGTGCGGCTCTGATCGGCCATGCCCCGCGTGATGGCCTGACGGATCCACCAGGTGGCGTACGTGGAGAACTTGAAGCCTTTGGCGTAGTCGAACTTCTCCATGGCCCGGATCAGCCCGAGGTTGCCCTCCTGGATGAGGTCCAACAACGGCATCCCGCGGCCGGTGTAGCGCTTGGCCAAGGACACCACCAGGCGCAGGTTCGCCTCCAGCAGACGCTGCCGGGCGGCGTGGCCGTCCCGGACGACGGTGGTGAGGTTGCGCTTGCGGGCGGGGGTGAGCTTGGGTTCGGTGTCCAGCAGGTTCTGGGCGTACAAGCCTGCTTCGATGCGCTTGGACAATTCGACCTCGTCGGCGGCGCTGAGTAGCGCGGTGCGACCGATCCCGTTGAGGTAGACGCGAACCAGGTCGGCGGCCGGGCTCTGCGCATCGAGGTCGCCGTCGGAGCGGGTCCGTCCCTGTGGTGCGGTGGTCATGGCGGTGGTCATGGTGCGTGCCTCCCGGATCGTTGGCTTCTCACTGTGCATAACGTCTGAGCGGGGCCGAAAAGTTCCCGGCGCCGCTTCGACCACACCGCCGTGACCTGCGGCTTTGGCGCCAGGCGACTGAGAAGTTCCTGAGAGGTGGCGCTCAGGTGTCGACCAGCACGGTGAACGGCCCGTCGTTCACGGAGACGACGGCCATGTCCGCCCCGAACCGGCCGGTTTCCGCGTGCACCCCACGCTCGCGCAGTGCCTCGACGACGGCGTCCACGAGCGGACGGGCGTCCTCCGGACGAGCGGCGGCCGACCAGGAGGGGCGTCGCCCCTTGCGGGTGTCGCCGTACAGGGTGAACTGGCTCACCACCAGTACCGGCGCACCGGCTTCGAGGACGGACCGCTCCTCGCGCAGCAGCCGCAGCTCGGCGATTTTGCGAGCCATTGCGGTGGCACCATCGGTGGTGTCGGTGTGGCCGATGCCGAGCAGGACGAGCAGTCCCGGCCCGGGCAACTCGGCCACCACCGCGTCGTCCACGGCGACGCTCGCGCTGCGCACCCGGGAGATGACCGCCCGCACGGCTACTTGACCGAGCCGGCCATCACGCCCTGCACGAAGTAGCGCTGAAAGGCAAAGAACACGATCAGCGGCACGATGAGCGACAGGAACGCCCCCGGCGCCAGGATGTCGATGCTGGCCCCGAAGGCCCGCATCTGCGAGGACAGCGCCACCGTCAGCGGTTGGGTGGAGGAGTCGGAGAACACCAGCGCCACCAGCAGGTCGTTCCAGACCCAGAGGAACTGGAAGATGGCCAGCGAGGCGATGGCCGGCAGTCCCAGCGGCAGGATCACCGTGAAGAAGATCCGTAGCTCCCCGGCGCCGTCCATCCGTGCCGCTTCCAACAGGTCCTTGGGGATGCCCGCGAAGTAGTTGCGGAACAAGAAGATGGCGAAGGGTAGCCCGAAGGCCACGTGGAAGATCACCAGGCCGGTGATGGAGCCGTACACCCCGGTGGCGCTGTAGAGCTTGACCACCGGGATCAGCGCCACCTGGATCGGCACCACCAGCAGCGCGATGACCGTGATGAACAGCCAGTCCCGCCCGGGAAACTCCATCCAGGCGAACGCGTAACCCGCCAGTGCGCCGATCACCACGACACCGACCGTTGCCGGCACGGTGATTTCCACGGTGTTCAAGAAGGAGTTGGTGATGGCCGAGTTGGCCAGCAGGTGCGAGTAGTTCTCGGCGGTGAGCTGGGCGGGGTGCAGCAGCACGGACCACCAGCCACTGCTGGAGTAGAACGCCGGGTTGCGCCCCGAGGTGACCAGCAACCCGAAGGTCGGCAACAGCCACACCAGCGCGACGACGATGAGCACGATCGTGACGGTGCCGCCGGACAGGCGCGCCACGATGCGTCGAGCCAACGAGCGGTTGGTGGCGCCGGTGACGAGGTCGGTGCCTGCGGTGGTCAACTCTGCTCCGTTCGGAACCGCCGGATGTTGAACAGCATCGCGGGCAGCACCAGTAGCACCAGGGCGATGCCGATGGCGCTGGAGCTGCCGTAGCTGCCCTGGGAGTACAGCTGGTACATCTGCACCGCCAGCACGGTCGCCGCAGGACCGCTGCCCGTGCCCTGAGTGATGACGTAGACCAAGTCGAACACCTTGAGCACGTTGATCACCAGGGTCACGAAGACCACCATCAGCACCGGCGCCAGCAGCGGCGCGGTCACTCTGCGAAACACCTGCCACTCGCTGGCCCCGTCGATGCGGGCGGCCTCAAGGACGTCCCGGGGGATGGCCGCGAGACCCGACGCGATGAGGACCATGGCGAAGCCGGCCCACACCCACAGGTAGGCGATGAGGATCGCCGGGGTGATCAAGTTGGGGCCCAGCCAGGACACTCCGGCATAGGGGGGTGCGAAGTTGCTCGCCGGCAGCCGGAGTTGGTAGCTGCCCGAGGTGAGCGTGGGAAAGCTGAACGTCCCGTCCGCGGCGGCCGTGGTGGTAGCCGCCACCGTGCCGTCCCGGACGGCCTCGATCACCACCCCGGGCAGTCCGAGCTCGCCGGGGTCGACGGTGCCGACCGTGCCGCCACCGCCGGCGGCGAAGTCGTTCCACACCGTGCCGTGCAGTCCGGGTTGCGCCGGGGCGGCTGCCGCGGGCCGCGCATCGGCAGGAGGCGAGGCGACCGGGAGTCCGACCAGGGGCAGGGTCACCGCGTCGGTGGGGGAGTAGCTCTTGGTCGAGGTGTAGTCACTGCCATCTGCGCCCGTCAATCCGGCTGTGGGACGCGGATGCACGGTCGGGTAGGACGCGGAGGGGCTGAAGGTGTCGTGGACCCCGATCGCGACGGCGTTGGCCAGGCCCCGGGTCGGCTGGTCGTTGTAGATCATCTGGAAGGTGATGCCGGAGGCCACGAAGGAGATCGCCATTGGCATGAACATGATCAGCTTGAACGCGGTGCCCCACCGGATCCGTTCGCTGAGCACCGCGAAGAGCAGCCCGACAATGGTGACCACGGTCGGCGCCACCACGATCCAGATGATGTTGTTCTTCACC
>JALYVL010000229.1 GCA_030853285.1 Actinomycetota bacterium
CGCATCAGCAGGCAACTCTGGTGCGGCATGCCGGTGCTGCTCATCGGGGTTGCGCTGGTCGCGAACGTGCTACCGCCCGGCTCGAGTGGCACCAACCTCCTCGGTACGGGTTTGGCCATCCTCTCCGGCGCGGCCTACGCGAGCTACATCGTGCTGATGGGACCGGCTACGCGGGCGGCCGGACAGTCGTCGGGCCCGATGCTTGTGGCCGCCGTTTCCACGACTGTGACCGTCGGCCTGGTCGGCCTGCTCCAGGGCAGTCTCGATCTCACTCCCCCACTGGCGGCGCAGGGCTGGCTGGTGCTGCTTGCCCTGGACGCCCAAGTCATCGGGTGGCTGCTGGTGTCCAAGGCCAGCCGTCGACTGCCAGCAGGCTCCATTGCCGCGGGACTCGTGCTGCAGTCTGCGGCGGCGATGGTGTTCTCCGCGGTGCTATTGGCCCAGTTGCCCACGGTGCTCCAGACCATTGGCGCCGTCCTCATCCTGGTCGGAGTCGGCGCATCGATGGCGCCATCGCGGCGACGCGCGACCTCGCCCGCGCTCGCCTTGTCCTGAAGTTGAGCGTTTGGCGCACGGGTGCATCGGGTGTTCAATCCAGTCCGTGTTGCTACAACTGCTGCGCAGCTATCTGCAGCCCTACCGGCAGGCCATCATGGCGATAGTGGCCTTACAACTCGTGCAGACCCTGGCCGCGCTGTACCTGCCGACGCTGAACGCGGACATCATCGACTACGGCGTGGTCCGCGGCGATACCGGCTACATCATGCACACGGGTGCCATCATGCTGGCGGTCACGCTGGTGCAGATGGGCTGCTCGATCGCGGCGGTGTATTACGCCGCCCGCACCGCGATGGCGGTGGGCCGCGACCTGCGGGCGAACGTGTTCGACCGGGTACTCACCTTCTCCGCACGCGAGGTCGGCCAGTTCGGGGCCCCATCGCTGATCACCCGCACCACCAACGACGTCCAGCAGGTGCAACTGCTCGCCCTGATGACCTTCACCTTGATGGTGTCCGCGCCGATCATGTGCGTCGGCGGCATCCTGATGGCGCTGAACCAGGACGTGCCGCTCTCGGCGTTGCTGCTCATTGCCGTCCCCCTGCTCGGCGTGATCATCAGCGTCATCATCTCCCGGATGCGGCCGATGTTCCGGCTGATGCAGGAACGCATCGACCGGATCAACCAAGTACTGCGCGAACAGATCACCGGTATTCGTGTCATCCGCGCCTTCGTGCGTGACGTCGACGAGCAGGGCCGCTTCGCCATGGTCAACACCGAGCTGTTCGACGTCTCTCGTGGCGTCGGCCGGCTGATGGCGTACATGTTCCCGCTGGTCATGTTGGTCATGAACGTCTCCAGCGTGGCCGTGCTGTGGTTCGGCGGGCACCGGATCGACAGCGGCGGAATGCAGATCGGCGCGCTGACGGCGTTTCTGTCCTACCTGATGCAGATCCTGATGGCGGTGATGATGGCGACGTTCATGTTCATGATGGTGCCGCGGGCCGAGGTCTGCGCGGAGCGGATCACCGAGGTCGTCGGTACCGACTCCAGCGTGGTCCTGCCGTCTCGATCTACCGCCCGCGGCAGCCGTCGGGGGCATCTGGAGCTGCGCGACGTGGGGTACCGCTTGCCCGGCGCCGAGGAGCCGGTGCTGCGCGGGATCAGCCTCACGGCCCGGCCGGGTGAGGTCACGGCGATCATCGGCAGCACCGGCAGCGGCAAGACCACGTTGCTCAATCTCATCCCGCGCTTGATGGACGCCACTGCCGGCGCCGTGCTGGTGGACGGCGTCGACGTGCGCGAGCTCGACCAGCGCGTGCTGTCCAAGGCGGTCGGGTTGATTCCGCAGAAGCCGTACCTGTTCACCGGCACCGTCGCGTCCAACCTGCGCTACGGCAACATCGACGCCACGGACGACGAGTTGTGGCAGGCGTTGGAGACCGCGCAGGCCCGGGAGTTCGTCGAGCAGCTGCCCGACGGTCTGCAGGCGCGGATCGCGCAGGGCGGCACCAACGTCTCCGGTGGTCAGCGCCAGCGACTGGCCATCGCCAGGGCGCTGGTGCGACGACCCGAGATCTACCTGTTCGACGACTCGTTCTCAGCCCTGGACTACGCCACCGATGCCGCGCTGCGCACCGCGCTCGAGCGGGAGACCGCCGAGGCCACGGTGGTCATTGTGGCGCAGCGGGTGAGCACCATCCGGGGTGCCGACCGGATCGTGGTGCTCGACGAGGGCGCGGTCGTCGGCTCCGGCAGCCATGAGGAGCTGATGGAGACCAACGAGGTCTACCGGGAGATCGTGCTGTCCCAGCTGAGCGCGCAGGAAGCGGCATGACCAGCAGCCGGCCGGTTGCCGAGGCCGCACCCGCCCGCGCGCCGGGTCCCGATCCCGCTGCTCGACGCGGGCCAGGCGCCTTCATGGCGGGCAGGCCGGTGGAGAAATCCCTGAACTTTCGGGGATCCGGGCTCCGCCTGCTGCGCACCCTGCGCCCGGAGCGGCTGCTGCTCGTGGCGGTACTCGCCCTCGGCGCCCTGAGCGTCGGGCTCACGGTGCTCGGGCCAAAGATCCTGGGGCGGGCGACCGACTACATCTTCGCCGGTGTGCTGGGGCGCCACATTCCCGCGGGCACGACCACGACCGAGGCGGTGCAACAACTGCGCGCGAGCGGGAACGGCAACCAGGCCGACATCTTGGCGACGATGAACGTGGTCGCCGGCCAAGGTATTGACTTCGGCGCGGTCGGCCGGGTGCTGCTGCTCGCGCTGGTGGTGTACGCGGCGGCATCGGTGTTCAGCTTGCTGCAGGGCCGACTGGTCACCACCGTGGTGCAGCGCAGCGTCTTCCGGCTGCGGGAGCAGGCGGAGGTGAAGTTGTCGCGGCTGCCGCTGAGCTACTTCGACCGCCAAGCCCGCGGGGAGGTGCTCAGCCGCGTCACCAACGACATCGACAACATTGCCCAGTCCCTGCAGCAGACGCTGAGCCAAATCGTCACCTCGCTGTTGAGCATCGTCGGGGTGCTGGTGATGATGCTGGTGATTTCGCCGCTGCTCGCCGTCATTGCGCTGGTGACCGTGCCGGTGTCGGTGTGGGTGGCGGCGCAGATCGGCAAGCGGGCGCAGCCACAGTTCGTCACGCAGTGGGCGAGCACCGGGCGGCTGAACGCCCACATCGAGGAGATGTACACCGGCCACGCCCTGGTCAAGGTGTTCGGGCAGCAGGAGCACGCCGCGCAGACTTTTGCCGAGCACAACGATGCCCTCTACTCGTCGAGCTTCCGGGCGCAGTTCATCTCCGGCATGATCCAGCCGGCGATGATGTTCATCGGCAACCTGAACTACGTGCTGATCGCCGTGGTCGGGGGTCTGCGGGTGGCCACCGGCTCGCTGTCCCTCGGCGACGTGCAGGCGTTCATCCAGTACTCGCGCCAGTTCAGCCAGCCGATGGCGCAGATCGGCGGCATGTTCAACCTGCTGCAGTCCGGCGTCGCCTCCGCCGAGCGGGTCTTTGACCTGCTGGATGCGCAGGAGCAGGAGCCGGACCACCGGCCGGCCGCCACCTTGGCTGCCACCAAGGGCCGCGTCGTGTTCGAACACGTGAACTTCAGCTACAACCCGGACGAGCCGCTGATCACGGACCTCTCGCTGACCGCGGAGCCGGGGCAGACGGTGGCGATCGTCGGCCCCACCGGCGCGGGCAAAACCACGCTGGTGAACCTGCTGATGCGGTTCTATGAGATCGGTTCCGGCAGG
>JALYVL010000230.1 GCA_030853285.1 Actinomycetota bacterium
GCACATCGCCGGCGCGGAACTCAGCTCGATCCGTCCGCGCCGCTCGTGCTCGACACCCGCGAGCTCGGCCGCAGGCCGGGCAGCATGCGGATCGTCCAGCGCACCGTGCCCGCTCCGAGCCGCACCGGGTTGGACCTCATCGCCGTCCCCAAGGGTGGGCAGCTCCAGCTGGACCTGCGGATGGAATCCGTGGTCGAGGGCGTGTTGGTCAGCGGGACCGTGACCGGGCGAGCCGCGGGAGAGTGCTCTCGCTGCCTGCAGCCGCTCGAGGAACCGGTGCAGGTCGAGCTCACCGAGCTCTACGCTTACCCCGACAGTGCGACCGAGCAGACCACCGAAGAGGACGAGATTCGACGGGTCGATGCGGAGATGGTCGATCTTTCGGCCGCCATCACCGATGCCATCGGGCTGGAGCTGCCGTTGCAGCCCGTGTGTGCCGAGGACTGCGCCGGCCTCTGCGCGGAGTGCGGTATCCGCCTGGCGATTGCGGAACCCGGCCACGGGCATGAGACCATAGACCCTCGTTGGGCCGCACTGTCGGCGAAGTTCAGTGTGCCCAGCATGCAGGATCCCAGCACGCAGCACAGCACCGCAACTGGTGCGCTCACCGATCTCGAGGAGAAGTAGTCGTGGCCGTCCCGAAGCGCAAGATGTCCCGGGCCAACACCAGGGACCGTCGTAGCCAGTGGAAGACCACTGCACCCACCCTGGTCACCTGCCCGAACCGCGCCTGTGGTGAGCAGAAGCTGCCGCACACTGCGTGCCCCTCGTGTGGCACCTACAACAACCGCCAGGTCACCGCGGTCTGATCTTCCAGGTGCGCGGTAAGCAACCCGATGGCGCTGCCAGCGACCGCGGCCCGCTCTTGGCCGCGCTCGGTGTCGAGCTGGACCCTGCGCTGCTGACGCTGGCTCTGACCCACCGCTCGTTCGCCTACGAGAACGGAGGGTTGCCCACCAATGAGCGCCTCGAGTTTCTCGGCGACTCCGTGCTCGGGCTTGCCGTGACCGAGCGGCTGTACCGCACGCTGCCGGACTCCTCGGAAGGCGTCCTGGCCAAGATCCGAGCGAGCGTGGTCAACATGCACGCGTTGGCGGGCGTTGCCCGAACCTTGGGTGATGGTGGCCTGGGTGCGTACCTGTTGCTCGGCAAGGGCGAGGAGCTCACCGGGGGACGGGACAAGAGCAGCATCCTCGCCGACGGCATGGAGTCATTGCTGGGTGCCATCCACCTGCAGTACGGCATCGACGTGGCCTGCGATGTGGTGGAGCGGCTGTTCGCGACCCTGCTCGCCGAGGCCCCGCTGCTCGGCGCCGGTCTGGACTGGAAGACGAGCTTGCAGGAGCTGACCTCTGAGCGCGGCCTCGGCGTCCCCTGCTACGACGTCCAGGCCAGCGGACCCGACCACCGCAAAGAATTCTCCGCGCAGGTGCTGGTAGCGGGCAATTCGCTGGGTGTCGGCACCGGAGGCAGCAAGAAGGAGGCCGAGCAGAAGGCGGCGGCCACAGCGTGGCATGCACTCTCGGTGAGTGCGGCTGCGCCGGAGGACGTCGCCCCGCCCGGTCTGAGCTGACGGGTGCCTGAGCTACCCGAGGTCGAGGTGGTTCGCCGCGGGCTCGTCGAGCACGTCATCGGCCAGGTGGTGGAGTCGGTCGAGGTGCGCCACCCACGGGCGGTGCGCAGGCACCTCGCCGGGGCGGAGGATCTCACCGTCCAGTTGCTCGGTGCGCGATTGGTGAGCGCGCAGCGCCGGGGCAAGTACCTGTGGCTCACCGTCGACACTCCCGCCCGAGGTACCCAGGCGTTGGTGGTTCACCTGGGCATGAGCGGACAGATGCTGGTGCAGCCCGTCGGTGCCCCCGATGAGAAACATCTGCGGGTGCGGCTTCGCCTGCGTTCGGCGGGCAATTCTGCCGTTGAGCTGCGGTTCGTCGATCAGCGAACTTTTGGCGGTTGGGCGGTGGAGCCGCTGCAGCTGGTGCAGGGCACCTGGCTGCCGCGGCCGGTCGCCCACGTCGCGCGAGATCCGTTGGACCCGGTGTTCGAACCGGACGCAGTCGTCTCGGCGTTGCGGCGCAAGCACACCGAAGTCAAACGTGCACTGCTGGATCAGACGCTGGTGTCCGGAATCGGCAACATCTACGCCGACGAGGCGCTGTGGCGGGCGCAGCTGCACGGGCGGCGTCCGACCGACCGGCTCACCCGCGCCCAGGGACACCTGCTGCTGTCCGCGGCCGCGTCAGTGATGACCGCCGCCCTCGCCGCCGGGGGTACGTCCTTCGACGCGCTCTACGTCAACGTCAACGGTGCCTCCGGCTACTTCGACCGCTCGCTGGCGGCCTACGGACAACTCGGCCGCCCGTGCGCGCGGTGCGGTACCCCGATCGTGCGGGAGAGCTTCATGAACCGCTCCTCCTACAGCTGCCCCCGGTGCCAGCCACCGCCACGTGGGCTCAGTCGCGCCGGCGGTGGGGGACGAACTCCAGCAGGAGGAAGGCGAACAGCACCCAAGCGATCTGGCGCAGCTTGATCACCGCGTACCTCTGTCCGCCCAGCGCTCGGAACTTCCGGACGAAGCGGTAGAGCGACTCCACCGCGATCAGCGGGTCCAGCAGGTGGATGGCCCGGTACGCCGCCTGCAGCAGGAACCCGCGGTCGCTGTCCTCGAAGATCTCGGGGAAGGCCGCGAAGGCCAGCGACAGCGTGCGGGCGCCGTGCTCCTGACCGTAGGCCACCATGTCCACGCTGAGCCGCTCGTCGACCCCGTTCGGAGCGTTCACGGCGCGCCAGGGCACGTCGAGGGTGAGCATCCGGCCCCCGTCGGCGGTGGCGTAACGGTGAAAGGCCACCGGATCGCCTGCCGCGTTGCGCGCCAGCGCGATGAGGATCCCGGGGTGGCGCCCATCCAGCAGGTGATCGAGGATCATCGAGAACCCGCGGTTTTGGTGGCCACCATTAGCGGCGTCGACGATCGCCATGAGTTCGGCTCGAAGCTCTTTGTCCAGCTGGGCCTCGGGCAGTATCTCAGTGGTGACCCCGACGTTGCGCGTGCGTTGGACGGCCTGTCGGAGATTGCGGAACGTCCTGCCCTGCAGAGTAAACGTGGGTACGTCGATCACCACGTCGCGTCCGATGGGAATGGCCCGGAGCCGATGCCGTTCCCACAACGGGGCGCATGACTCACCGGCGGCCAACACGGCGACCCGCCACCCGTTTTCGTGGGTGAACGCAATGAACTCCTCGATCAGGCCGGCGAAGTCATCGGCGTCGCCCACCGGGTCACCGGCGACGGCAGCAATGCCCAGACGCGCCCGATAGCCCAGTGCCGCGGTTCCGTCCGCGTTGAAGAAGTAGCTCTTCGCCGAGTGCATGACGAACGGAGCCAGCGCGTCGTTCTTGGTCCTGTCCACCAGTGCGAACACCCGCTGCAGGTCTTCCGGCGCGGCTCGGCTGGACTTGGGCATCACCAGCGCCGCACCGGCCAGCGCCAGCGCGATGAAGCCGACGATGCCGCGGTGCGCGTCGTAGCCGAGCCGCGCGATGACCAACAAGGCCACCGCCGCGAGAATGTGCGAGCGGATCAGCGGTCGGCGGAGGTAAAGCCCGCGGACGAGAAAGAAGACGGCCAACGCCAGGGCATAGGGCCACGCACCGTCGAAGTGCCCGAAGCTGCGGTGCTGGGCCGCCAGGTCAAGGCCGGCGGCCGTACCCGTCATCTGGCAGACCGCAGCTCGCGGATGGCTGCCG
>JALYVL010000231.1 GCA_030853285.1 Actinomycetota bacterium
TGGAATGGGCTCCGACCGCTGCTCGGCGTCGTACTGCAGTGCCATGGCGCTCCCCGGATGCGGCGACATAGCCGAGATTAGGAGGTCAAGGCCGAAAATTGAGGGAGGCGCACCGTGGGCCGACCCTGGTCAGGGCGGGTGCTGCTTCGTTCAGGCGAATGTTGTCGGGATCGCGGGCTCGCCTTGGGACAGCTTCAATCCCTCCCACGGCAGGCTCACCAGTCCCGCGGCCAGGTGCGTGCGGGCATCTTCCAAGCTCGGCACATCCCCCAGCAGCTCACCACCGCGGACCATGGGCAGCATCAGCGCGCGGTCGTCCGGGCCGAGGTCGACGCCGGCCCCCCAGGGGTGCACCAGCTCCTCCACCACGGTGCCGGTGCCACGCGCTCGACGCACGGCCGCCTTCGCGCCGCCGCGCGATGTCTTGTTGGTGCTGCGCTTGGCCACCGGCACTCCGTCGACCTCCACCAGCTTGTAGACCATGCCCGCCGTCGGTGCGCCGGAGCCGGTGACCAGCGAGGTGCCGACGCCGTAGGCATCCACCGGCTCGGCGCGGAGCCCGGCAATCGCGTACTCGTCCAGATCGCCGGAGACCACGATCCTGGTACCGGTGGCACCCAGACCGTCGAGCTGAACCCGCGCCTTGTCCGCCATCACCCCGAGATCACCGGAGTCGATGCGAATGGCGCCCAGTGCTTGGCCGGCCACCCGCACCGCCGTCTCGATCCCGGCGGTGATGTCGTAGGTGTCCACCAGCAGGGTCGTATCCACCCCTAATGCGTCAACCTGGGCACGGAAGGCGGCCGCCTCGTCGGCCCCCGCGTCGTCGGTGTGCAGCAGGGTGAAGGCGTGCGCGCTGGTGCCCGACGTCGGCACCCCATGTCGACGGCCGGCCTCGAGATTGGAGGTGGCGGTGAAGCCGGAGAGGTAGGCGGCGCGAGCGCAGGCCACCGCCGACTGCTCATGGGTACGACGTGAACCCATCTCGATCAACGGGCGACCCTGGGCGGCGCTGACCATGCGCGCACCCGCGGAGGCAATCGCGCTGTCGTGGTTGAGGACGGACAACGCCAGGGTCTCCAGCACCACGCACTCGGCGAAGCTGCCCCGCACGGAGAGCACCGGCGAGCCGGGGAAGTAAAGCTCACCCTCACGGTATCCGTCGATGTCACCACCGAAAGTGAACTCGCGCAGCCACTTCAAGGTCGCTGCGTCCAATACCGGCTGCAGCGCGGCGAGCTCGTCATCACCGAAACGGAAGTTGCGCAGCGCAGCGAGGAACCGGCCAGTGCCTGCCACCACTCCGTAACGTCGCCCGGTGGGCAGGGAGCGCGCGAACACCTCGAAGGTGCACCGCCGTGCTGCAGTTCCGTCTCGTAGGGCGGCGGCCAGCATCGTCAGCTCGTAGTGATCGGTGAACAGGGCGGTACTCGGCGCTGGCGTCACGAAAGCTCACCCTACGAGCCCATCGGCGGTCGGTGCCCCGTGCAACGGTCGTAAACTGGCGGCCATGGCTGTGCCCACCGAGCTGGAACCCCAGGTCGAGCCCCGGGCCGTGGTCGACGAGGATCGCGATGCGGACCGTCCTTGGGTGACCGTGGTGTGGGACGACCCGGTGAACCTCATGCACTACGTCACTTACGTCTTTCAAAAGCTGTTCGGTTACAGCAAAGCCAAAGCCACGGAGTTGATGATGCAGGTGCACTCTGAGGGCAAGGCCGTGGTGTCCTCCGGCGTCAGGGAGGCGATGGAGGGCGACGTCGGCAAGCTGCACGCGGCGGGGCTCTGGGCCACCGTGCAGCGGGACGGCTGAGTGCGGTGTTTCCTTCCGATGGGTAACGGCCGCGTTCCTCGGGAACTAGCCTGGGCGCCTGACGGAGGAGCTTCGTCCGAGGCGGTAGTGAGGATGGGCGCACATGCAGCAGTGGACCCGCAGAAACTCAGTCGGCGGGCCACGCCTGCGTACCAAGCTGGCGCCGCAAGAGGCCGCCGTGCTGCGCGGCATGGTCAACTCGGTGTCCGAGATGCTCGCCCAGCGCGCAGCCGACGCGCCCACCGATGAGCTGTCTGAGCTCACGGGCCTGCGTACGGGGCACAGCTCGGCACCGGAGGACGCCAGCCTCGGGCGTCTGCTCCCGGACTTTCACCGCCTCGATCAGCCAGCACAGGACGAGGCTGGACCGGACGCCGCGGCGGCGCTGCGCAGCATGCACGAACCGCACATCATCGACGCCAAGCGAGCGGCCGCGGCGGTGGTGCTGCAGACGTGCCCGGCGGAGGGCGGCAAGGTGAATCTGCTCCCTGAGCAAGCCGACGCGTGGCTTGCGGCGATCAACGACGTCCGGCTCTCGCTGGGCGTCATGCTCGACATCGGACCGGAGACACCAGACGTGCTCCCGGACGACGACCCGAAAGCCGGGCATCTCGGCGTGTACCAGTGGCTCACGTTCGTGCAGGACTCCCTGGTGCAGGCCCTCCTCGACTGAGCGCCAATCGGCGAACCGCGGCGTCACCTAAGATGACGGTGTGCTGGTGATTCGGACCGATCTCGTCGATGCGATGGTGGCGCACGCTCGGGCGGACCATCCCGACGAGGCCTGCGGCATCCTGGCCGGCCCGGAGGGCTCGGATCGCCCCGAGCGCCACGTCCCCATGCTCAACGCCGAGCGCTCACCCACCTTCTACCGGTTCGACTCCACCGAGCAGCTCAAGGTGTGGCGGGCGATGGACGCCGACGACGAGGTCCCCGTGGTGGTGTACCACTCGCACACCGCCACCGAGGCCTATCCCAGCCGTACCGACATCAAGCTGGCCGGGGAACCGGACGCGCATTACGTGCTGGTGTCCACCCGCGACCCGCGAGAGCACGAACTGCGTAGCTACCGCATCGTCGAGGGTGTGGTCACCGAGGAAGCCGTCGAAGTGGTGGACAGCTACAAATTCGCGCACACCGGTTCGGACGACCTTCCCGACCGGTAGTGAGCGGTTCCGGGAATCCCGGTACCCCCGTAGGCGTTCCTCCTGCCAGCAAGCCCGTACCTCTCAAGGAGATCTCCATGGCCGTGACTGTTTCCGTACCCACGATCCTGCGCACCCACACCGACGGTGAGAAGCGAGTGCAGGCGGCGGGCGTGACCCTCGCCGAGGTGATCGACGACCTCGACGCCAAGCACAACGGCATCAAGGAGCGGCTGGTCAACGACGGCAAGCTGCACCGCTTCGTCAACGTGTACGTCAACGACGAGGACGTCCGCTTCTCCGGTGGTTTGGCCACGGCCACGGGCGACGGCGATGACGTCACCATTTTGCCCGCGGTGGCCGGTGGCCTGTGAGTGGTGGCCGACGGCTTGTGAGTGATAAAGGCCCACTGCCGCTACATTTCCGCGCACAGTGAGGTTTGCCTCTCTCCTCGACTCGCTCGGGGGGACTCCGCTGATCGGGCTGCCCGCGCTGTCCCCACAGTGGGAAGGCGAGCACCCGGTACGGCTGTGGATCAAGATGGAAGATCGCAACCCTACGGGCTCGGTGAAGGACCGCCCCGCCATCGCCATGGTCGAGCAGGCCGAGCGGGACGGGCGGCTCACGCCGGGGTGCACCATTCTCGAGCCCACCAGCGGTAACACCGGAATCTCGCTGGCCATGGTGGCGCGGCTCAAGGGCTACCGCCTGGTGTGCGTGATGCCGGAGAACACCTCCATCGAGCGGCGCCAGCTGCTCACCATGTACGGCGCAGAGATCATCAC
>JALYVL010000232.1 GCA_030853285.1 Actinomycetota bacterium
CCCGGATCGGGCTGAAGCCGACACCCCTGCTGTGGCCGGTCGGAATCGCTGGTGATTTTCGGGGACTGCTCGACCGCTCGACCGGTGGCTACATCCGCTTCACCCGGACCGCAGGCGGGGCGACGATCGCCCCCGAGGAGCTGCTCGATGCCGATGCCGCGGCCGCCAGGGAGGGCATCGACTGGACGAACGCGGTGGAGGAGAGCGAGTTGCTGAGCGTCAGCGGGGCCGATCACGACCAGGAGGAGTTCCTCGCCGGGCGCACCTCCCCGGTGATCTTCGGCTCGGCGGTGCTGAACTTCGGGGTGCACCAAATCCTGGACACCCTCGTCGACCTCGCCCCGCCCCCTGGCGAGCGCGAAGACGTTGACGGCACACCGCGCCCGGTGACCGCCCCGTTCAGTGCGGTCGTGTTCAAGGTGCAGGCCGGCATGGACTCCGCGCACCGGGACCGTCTGGCCTATATCCGGGTGTGCTCGGGCACCTTCGAGCGCGGCATGGTGGTGACCAACGCCGCCAACGGAAAGCCGTTCACCACCAAGTACGCGCAGTCGGTGTTCGGCCGCGAGCGTTCCACAGTGGACACCGCCTTTCCCGGCGACGTGGTGGGCTTGGTGAACGCACTGACCCTGCGCCCCGGTGACACCCTGTACACCGAGCAGCCGGTGCGGTTTCCCCCGATCCCCAGCTTTGCGCCCGAGCACTTCGCGGTGCTGCGGGCGGACAGCGCAGGCAAGTACAAGCAGTTCCGTCGCGCAGTGGATCAGTTGGACTCCGAGGGTGTGGTGCAGGTGCTGCGCAACGAGGTACGGGGTGATGCGGCGCCGGTGCTGGCGGCGGTGGGACCCATGCAGTTCGAGGTGGTCGCCGCGCGGATGCGCTCGGAGTTCTCGGTGGAGGCGAAGATGGAGCACCTGGGTTACGCGCTGGCCAGGCGCACCGACGAGGGTTCGGCCGCCGAACTGAACCGTCAGCGCGGCATCGAGGTGTTCACCCGTAGCGACGGGGCGCTGCTGGCTCTGGTCAGCGACCGCTGGCGGCTGCAGTACATCCAGAAGGAACATCCCGATCTGCTGCTGGAGCCGCTCGTCGCCGCCGCCGACTGATGCACGCCGGCCCCGCGATCGGCGCCCACCACGTGCGTGCCGCGTTGGCCGGGGTACCCGAAAGTCGGGTCGGCTCCCTGCTGCTCGGGGCTGGGGTCGAGCGGGACACCGCGGTATCGACCGAGCAGTTCACCCGGCTGGTGCGCGGTGTGTGGGAGCTGCTGGACGACGAGCTGCTGGGTCAGTGGCCGGTGCCGAGCCGCCGCGGCACCTTCGCCACCATGGGGCTGCTTGCGGTGCACGGCAACGACTTACGGACCGCGCTGACCCGAGCGGTGGCGTTCTACAATCTGTTTCCCGGCGGTCCGCGGTTCCGGCTGCTCGAGGCCGCTGAGCTCACCCGGCTGGAGCTGGAGCCGGGCCCGGGGGTGTTCCTCACCGAGTCGCTGCTGATGATCTGGCACCGCTTCGCGGGGTGGCTGATGCACGCGCCGCTGCGACTGGAGTCGGTAGAACTCGCGTACGCGGCCCCCTCCCATCACGCCGAGTACGCCCAGCTGTTCGGTGCCCGCGCGGTGTTCGACACACCATGCTCGGCCCTGGTGCTGCCCCGCTTTGCTCTGCAGGCTTCGGTGCATCGCGACGAAGCTGCCCTGGCGGGGTTCCTGCGCAACTCCCCCGCCGACCTGCTGGCCCGGCGTGAGTACGGAACCAGCTTGGCCGCGCGCGTTCGCAGCTTCGTCCAGGACGACCTGGCCGCCGCGGGTACCGTGCCGTCGCTCGCCCGCACGGCGGCCCGGTTGAGCTACAGCCCAGCATCGTTGCGTCGTCACCTGCTGGCGGAAAGCACCTCCTACACCGCGGTGTGCGACGAGGTACGTCGCGAGCTGGCTCTGGCGAGCATCACCGACGGAGGGGAGTCACTTGGCGAGTTGGCCGTCCGGCTCGGGTTCTCCGAGGCGAGTGCCTTGCACCGTGCGTTTCGCCGGTGGACAGGGCACTCGCCTGGCTCATACTCAGCCGATCCCCGAGGCTAGAACGTCTCGCCCGCCTCGGCCTTGCGTACCAACAGCTCCGGTGGCGCGAAACGCTCGCCGAAGCGCGCAGCCAGCTCCTCGGCGCGGGCCACGGCTTGCGGCAGCCCGTAGCCGTTGAGGAACTGCAGGACCCCGCCGGTCCACGGCGCGTAACCGATGCCGAAGATGCTGCCGATGTTGGCGTCGGCCACCGAGGTGATCACACCTTCGTCCATGCAGCGCACCGACTCCAGCGCCTCGACGAACAGGAAGCGGTCACGAATGTCCTGGCTGGACAGCTCGTCACCACCACCATCGCGCCCGAAACTCTCCGCCAATCCCGGCCAGAGCCGCTTGCCGCCCTGCTCGGGGTAGTCGTAGAACCCGGCACCCTTGGCCTTGCCCGGGCGCCCGAACTTCTCCACCATGCGGTCGGTGACCGCGAACGCGGGGTGGTCTTGTGCCAGCCCACCGGCTTCACCGGACTCGGCCAGGTCGGCCAGGGTCTGCTTGCGGATGGCCACCATCAGCGTCATGGACACCTCGTCGGAGATGGCCAGCGGCCCGACCGGCATCCCGGCCTTGAGGGCCTCGTTCTCGATGCGCGCGGCGGGGATGCCCTCGCCGAGCATGGCCTGGCCCTCGTTGGTGAAGGTGCCGAACACGCGGGAGGTGAAGAACCCGCGGGAGTCGTTGACCACGATCGGCGTCTTGCCCAGCGCGAGCACCGTGTCGAAGGCGAAGGCCAATGCCTCGTCGGAGGTCTTGGCGCCGCGGATCAGCTCCACCAGCGGCATGCGGTGCACCGGCGAGAAAAAGTGCATGCCGACGAACTTCGAGGGGTCGGGCACGGCTTCGGCGAGACCGGTGATGGGCAACGTGGAGGTGTTCGACGCGATGGTCGCCTCCGGTGCTGCCTTGGCCACTCCTGCGTGCACCTCGGCCTTGACGCCGCGGTCTTCGAACACCGCCTCGATCACCAGGTCACAGGAGGACACGGCAGCCACGTCGTCCGCGGTGGTGACCAGCGCAAGGGTGGCGTCGCGCTTGTCCTGCGCGAGTCGGCCCTTGGCCACCTTGGCGTCAAGAATCCCAGCGCCGTGGGCCTTGCCGCGTTCGGCGGCCTCCACCGTGGCGTCGACCAGGACCACTTCGATGCCCCGGGTGGAGGCGACGTGGGCGATACCGGCGCCCATCATGCCGGCGCCGATCACGCCGATTCGCTTCGGCGTGCGCTTTGCGGGCCCCTTGGGGCGCGAACCGCCGCCGTTGATTTCGTTGAGCTGGAAGAAGAACGCGCCGATCATGTTCTTGGCGACCTGCCCGGCGGCGAGCTCGGCGAGGTAGGCAGTCTCGATGCGCAGCGCGGTATCGATGTCCACCTGCATGCTCTCCACCGCGGCCGAGATGATCGCTTTGGGTGCGGGCATGGTGCCGTGCGTCTTCTTGGTCAGCATGGCGGGGATGGCGGCCATCATCATGCCCGCCTCCCGGATGGTGCCGCCCGGGATGACGTAACCCTTGGCATCAAACGGCTGGGCGCTGGCGGGGTTCTCGGCAATCCATGCCTTGGCCCGCTCCAGCATCCGCTCCGGGCTGTCGACGAGCTCGTGTACCAGTCCGGCCTTGAGCGCCTGCTCCGGTCGCAGCTGCTTGCCCTCGGTGAGCAGCGG
>JALYVL010000233.1 GCA_030853285.1 Actinomycetota bacterium
CGACATTTATCCGCCGGTGGCGCACGATGGTGTCTTCGCGCCAGGACGCGTTGACCTGCGGGTGGGCGCGCAGGGCCACCGCACAGGCGCGCACGAGCAGGTCGGTCACGGTGACTTTTCCACCGGCGTCGGCCAGCGCAGCGTTGACCTCCGCGCGGAAGGCAAGCAGCCGCTCGGTGTCGACCACGCTGGTCAGGTAGAAGTGCGGTACCGCGGCGCTCTCGGTCAGCCGGCGTGCCGTGACCCGCCGAATGGTGGTGAGCGGCACGGACTCATCGTCGTCTGGCTGGATCGGGGGCGCCGCCGGTGTCGGAGCGGCCGGCACCGGTGGCTCGGGGGTGTGCCCGAGGGCGCCGACGACCGGGTCGATGTCGGCGCGGACGATGCGCCCGCCGGGTCCTGTGCCGGTGACGGTGGTGAGGTCGATGCCGTGCTCGTGCGCGATCTTGCGGACGAGCGGGCTGGCCCGCCGGGTCGGAGTGGCCGATTCGGGAGCTGCCGGTGTTGCGGGTTCGTGCGCAGGGGGAGTCGGCGCAGGGGGTGTCGGCGCAGCGGGTGTCGTCGCAGAGGGTGTCGGCGCAGCGCTGGCGCCCTCGCCGATGACGGCGATGGCCTGACCGATGGGGACGGTGGTGCCCTCGGTGACCAGCAGGGCGGTGAGCGGCCCGGCGTCGTAGGCTTCCAGCTCCATGGTGGCCTTGTCCGTCTCGATCTCCGCAATGATGTCGCCCTTGCGGATCTCCTCACCTTCCTTCTTCAGCCACCGACTGAGGATCCCCTCCGTCATCGTGTCGGACAGGCGCGGCATCTGGACTTCCGGCATGGCGGGACTCCTACCGCGTGAAGCGGGTGTCGTCGAGGACCTGGTGGATGACGGTGAGCAGCGCGGCCGCATCGGGCAGGGCGGCCAGCTCGAGCGGCTTGGCGTAGGGCAGCGGAACCTCCGCAGCGGCGACCCGACGAACAGGGGCGTCGAGGTAGTCGAAGGCGCCTTCGCCGATGCTGGCGGCGACCTCGGCGCCGATCCCGTAGCTGAGCCAGTCGTCTTCCAACACCACCGCTCGGGTGGTCTTACGGACCGAGGCGCAGATCGTCTCCCGATCCAACGGACGCAGGCTGCGCAGGTCGACGACCTCCACCGAGATGCCCTGCTCCTCCAGCTGGCGGGCCACCTGGAGCGCGATCACCGTCGACCGTGAGTACGCGACGACGGTGATGTCATGACCCTCCTTGACCACCCCGGCGGTGCCGATCTCGCCGACCAGCTCCCCGTCGGGAACCGGACCCTTGGTGTTGTACAGCGACAGGTTCTCCAGCACGATCACCGGATCGTCGTCCCGGATTGCCGCGGTCATCAACGCTTTGGCATCCGCCGGGGTGGCGGGGGCCACCACCTTCAGTCCGGGCACGTGGGCGTACCAGACTTCCAGGTTCTGCGAGTGCGTGGCCGCGAGCTGTTGTCCACCCCCGCCGGGGGTGCGGATCACCATCGGCACCGACACCTGCCCGCCGAACATCGTGTGCATTTTCGCGGCGTGGTTCACGATCTGGTCCAGCGCCAGCAGGCTGAAGTTGATCGTCATGATCTCCACGACCGGGCGCAGCCCGAGCATCGCGGCACCGATGGCCGCACCGACGAAGCCCTCCTCGCAGATGGGGGTGTCGCGCACCCGGGTGGGCCCGAAGTCCTCGAGCAGACCCGCGGTGATCTTGTAGGACCCTTCGAAGACGCCGATCTCCTCACCCATCAGAAACACGTTGTCGTCACGAACCAACTCCGCCCGCAGCGTGTCCTGGAGGGCTTTGCGGTAGGTGATCACCGGCCCCACCGGCTCTGCGTTGGTCATGGAATCATCACCACCCGCTCGCCAGGAAGCTGACGGGGCGCGTTGGGCACCGCGGTCGCGTAGGCGTGTACGAACAGCTGGTCCGGCTCCGGTGAGGGACTGGCGTCGGCGAAGGCGACCGCGGCGGTGACCTCCTCCTCGATCTGCGCACCGATGCGCACCACGTCGGCCTCCGCCAGAACTTCCTCCTCGAGCAGGCGCGCCCGAAACGCCGCCACCGGATCAAGCGCACGCACCCGATCGGTCTCCTCCTGGGAGCGGTAGCGCGCCGGGTCGACCACCGAGTGTCCGCGCAGCCGCTCACACATCGTCTCCAGCAGGTACGGCTGGCGATCGACGCGCGCACCCTGCAACGCAGCACGCGCGGCGTCCCGGACGGCGAGAACGTCGTTGCCGTCCACCCGTTCGCCGGGGATGCGGTAGGAGCAGCCCCGCTTGTAGAGCTCAGGCTCCCCGGCGGCCGCCTCGACCGTGGTGGCCATGCCCAGACCGTTGTTGACGATGACGTACACGATGGGCAGTCGCCACACCGCTGCGAGGTTGAGGGACTCGTGAAACGCGCCGATGTTGGTGGCCCCGTCGCCCATCACGCACATGACAGCTTCCGCGTCCGGGCCCGCCTCGCCGCGGTAGGTCAAAGCCAGCGCGGCGCCGGTGGCGGGGGGAATCTGGCCGCCCACAATGCCGTAACCACCCATCAGCCGGGTCGGCACGTCGAACAGGTGCATCGAACCGCCCCAGCCCCCCGACACCCCACCGGTCTTGCCGAACAGCTCGGCCATGATGCGTCCGGGCTCCAGGCCGCGAGCAAGGGCGTAGCCGTGATCGCGGTAGGTGTTGAACAGGTAGTCCCGTGACTGAAGCGCATCCATCAACCCCACGACGGTGGCCTCCTCACCCACGTTGAGGTGGCAGTACCCGCCGATCTTGGCCCGGGTGTACATCTCGCTGGCCCGCAGCTCGAACTCCCTGATGAGCACCATTTGGCGGTAGTACCCGCGCAGCACGTCTGGATCGATTGCTTCCTCGCCGACCATGTGACCTCCTGCTCCTCGCCGCGTTCAGGGACCCGGCGGCTGTTCCTGGATGACAAAGGCCTGGGTGCTGTGGCACTTCGGGCACGGCATCGGCGGTTGGTCACCCCGCACCGACTCGCCGCACACCGGGCAGACCCATTCGGTGATGAGCAGGGCCACGATGTCGGCGCGGCTGACGATCCCCACCAACGTTCCGCCGGACACCACCGGCACCCGGTGGATCCGTCGATCGACCAACAGATGCCGTACATCTTCGACGTCGGTGTCTGCTGTGACGCTGACGACCGCCGTGCTCATGATGTCGCGTGCAGTGGGACCGGCCGGGGTGGTGAGCAGGTCATACTCACTGACCAGCCCCACCACGCCTCCGTCGCCATCGACGACCGGGACCGCGCTGATCCGATGGTGATCGAGGACCGCCGCGATTCGGGCGACGCTGTCATCGACGTGCGCCACGACGACGGGTGCCGTCATGATCTCTCGGGCCGTCGTCATGGTCATCACGCTAGGCCACCTCACCCTCGCGAGCCAGTGACGAAGGTCCTGCGCACTTTTCCGCGGAGCCGGGTGGGGTCGGCTCCGCGCAGATTGACAGAAGGCGCCGAGACGGCCGAGTCTCTAAAGACGGGCCAACGGCAACGAGGAGCGGTCATGAGCGGTAACAGTTTCGGTGCGCTGGATCAGTTCACGGTGGGCGAGGACACCTATGACATCTTCCGGCTCGATCGGGTCGACGGCGCGTCCCGGCTGCCTTACAGCCTCAAGGTGCTGCTGGAGAACCTGCTGCGCAACGAGGACGGGCACCTGGTCACCGCGGAGCAGGTGCGGGCGCTGGCAGGGTGGGATCCACA
>JALYVL010000234.1 GCA_030853285.1 Actinomycetota bacterium
TGGTGATCCGGGTCAGGTCGCCGAGGATCTCGACCTCACAACCGAGCCCCCGCAGCACCTCCGCCATCAGCGGAACGTCGAGAATGGCCGGACAGTTCGTCAGGGTGGTCGTTCCATCGGCCAGCAACGCCGCGGCCATCAACTTCAGCACGCTGTTCTTCGCGCCCCCGACAACGATCTCACCGGCGAGGCGGGCGCCACCGGTGACACGGAAATGCTCACTCACGGAAGTTCACCCTATCGGTCAGCAGGCAGTTGGCGCCGGTGGCGGTACCGTGCGGGCATGGCCGTACACCTCACGCGCATCTACACTCGGACCGGCGACGACGGTACGTCCGGTCTCAGCGACTTCTCCCGGGTGTCCAAGACCGACCCCCGCCTTGTGGCCTACGCCGACACCGAGGAAGCCAACGCCGCGATCGGGGTTGCGCTTGCGCTCGGTGCCCCCTCGGGCGAGATCAGCGAAGTCCTGCGCACGGTGCAGAACGACTTGTTCGATGTGGGTGCGGACCTGGCGACCCCGGTGGTCGCTGAACCCCGCTACCCCCCACTGCGAGTGACGCAAGGCTATGTCGACCGGCTCGAGCGGTGGTGCGACACGTTCAACGAGCGCCTCGAACCGCTCAACTCCTTCATCCTGCCCGGCGGTACCGTGCTGGCGGCGTTGTTGCACACCGCCCGGACCGTCACGCGGCGGGCTGAACGTAGTGCGTGGGGACAGATCGAGGCGTCACCGAAAGACACGAACACCGTGCCTGCCACCTACCTCAACCGGCTGTCCGACCTGCTGTTCATTCTCGGTCGGGTTGCCAATCCCGACGGCGACATCCTGTGGAAGCCCGGCGGCGACGTGTCCTGATCGAGCGGTCACCGTCGAGTGCGTTCCGCGCGGCCCGGTGGGCTCGATTCGACCCAAGACAGGAAGGCGGTGAGCGCACCCGCATCGAGCGCCACTTCCGCCTCCCCGGCCTCGTCGCGGAAACGGATCACCGTAGCTCGGGCCGGTACCAACTCGCGCTCGGACGCTTCGGGTTGACGACGCTCGAGCACGACCAAGCTGCGCCGCGGCACACTGCGGTCCGCGCCGGAACGAAGACTGGACACCCGAAAGAAGACCAAGTACTCCTCGCGGTAGCGCACCACACCGTGGCGCCAGCCGCGCCCAGGCGGTGCCGGCAGCCTGCGCAGCACCACTTGCGTACCACCGCGGCGCAGCAGCTGCACCCGGCGAATACCGATGGCGACGAGCACGGCGAGCAGAACCACCAACACAAGTAGCGCCACCATCTCTACTACTTGCATCGCGCGCTGTTTTCCAGGCCGTCAGCTGCGCTCTACGGCGCGTATCTGTCCTCGGGCGACGGACGCCGCTTCGGCGTCGGCAGTGGCCTCCGCGCTCCAGTGGTGCAGCGCCTCGCGCGCCTCCTCGACGTTGATGTCGTCCGCCCAGTCGGCCGACTCCGCCAAGATGGTGACCGTCTCCTTGGTCACCGACAGGAAGCCACCGTGGACGGCGGCGACCAGCCTCTCGTCGGAGTCGGTGGTGATCACCAGGATGCCGCCCTCGACGAGCTGACCCAGCACCGGCTCGTGTCCAGCCATGACGCCGATCTCGCCCTCGGTGGTCTGGGCGATGACCAGCTTTGCCTTGCCCGACCACAGCCGTTCCTCGACGGCGACGACCTCGACATTCAGTTCAGCCACGACCCGACTACTTCCCGGAGATCCGCTTGGCCGCGGCCTCGACGTCATCGAGGCCACCGCAACTGTTGAAGGCCTGCTCGGGTAGGTCGTCGTACTCGCCCTTGGTCACCTTGTCGAACGCCTCGATGGTGTCGGCCAACGGTACGACGGAGCCCTCTTGGCCGGTGAACTTCTCCGCCACGATGAAGTTCTGGCCAAGGAACTTCTGCAGCCGGCGGGCCCGGTTGACGGTGACCTTGTCCTCCTCGGACAGCTCGTCCATACCGAGGATGGCGATGATGTCCTGCAGCTCGGTGTACTTCTGCAGGATGCGCTTGACCTCGTTGGCCACCCGGAAGTGCTCGTCCCCGACGATCGAGGCTTCCAAGATGCGCGAGGTGGAGGTCAGCGGGTCGACGGCCGGGTAGATGCCGAGCTGGGAGATCGGCCGGGACAGCTCCGTGGTGGCGTCCAGGTGGGCGAACGTGGTCGCGGGCGCCGGGTCGGTGTAGTCGTCGGCGGGCACGTAGATGGCTTGCAGCGAGGTGATCGACCGGCCACGGGTGGAGGTGATGCGCTCCTGCAGCTCACCCATCTCGTCGGCCAGGGTGGGCTGGTAACCCACGGCAGAGGGCATCCGACCCAGCAGGGTGGACACCTCCTGGCCCGCCTGAGTGAACCGGAAGATGTTGTCGATGAACAGGAGCACGTCTTGCTCCTTCACGTCGCGGAAGTACTCCGCCATGGTCAACGCGGACAGCGCGACCCGCATGCGGGTGCCCGGCGGCTCGTCCATCTGGCCGAAGACGAGCGCGGTGTCCTGCAGCACGCCCATCTCCTCCATCTCCAGGTGCAGGTCGGTGCCCTCGCGGGTGCGCTCGCCGACGCCGGCGAACACCGAGGTGCCGGAGAACTCCCTGGCGATGCGGGTGATCATCTCCTGAATCAGCACGGTCTTGCCGACACCGGCACCGCCGAACAGGCCGATCTTGCCGCCCTTGACGTAGGGCGTCAGCAGGTCGATGACCTTGATCCCGGTCTCCAGGATCTCGGTCTTACCCTCGAGCTGGTCGAACGCCGGGGGCTTGCGGTGGATGCCCCACTGCTCGCCGTCCCGTCCGGTGCCGGGCACATCCAGGCAGTCACCGAGGGCGTTGAACACGTGCCCCTTGACCACGTCGCCGACGGGGACCGAGATCGGCTTGCCCGTGTCGGAAACCTCGGTACCGCGGATCAACCCGTCCGTGGGCTGCATCGAGATTGCGCGCACCAAGTTGTCCCCCAGGTGCTGGGCGACCTCCAGCGTGAGAGTCTTGGCGACCGAGGAAAGCTCGATCTCGGCGTGCAGTGCGTTGTAGAGCGGCGGGACGGCGCCCCGCGGGAACTCGACGTCCACGACGGGACCGATGATCCGCACCACGCGGCCAGCGCCGGCACCATCGTCGGCGGACTCGTCGGTCTTGCTTTGGGATACTGCTGTGCTCATGATTCAGTCACTTCCTGCGCTGTCGGCCAGCGCGTTGACGCCGCCGACGATTTCGCTGATCTCTTGGGTGATCTGGGCTTGGCGGGCCTGGTTGGCAACCCGGCTGAGGCTCTCCACCAACTCGTTCGCATTGTCCGTCGCAGCTTTCATGGCGGTGCGCCGGGCTGCCGACTCCGAGGCCGCGGCGTCCAGCAACGACGCATAGATCCGGGTGCCGACGTACTTGGGCAACAAGGCGCCGAGGAGGGCCTCGGGTTCGGGCTCGAACTCATAGTCCGGCGTCGGATCGTCCGAGCCGCCGGACTTCTTGCCCTGCTCATCGTCCTGCTCGTCGTCCTCGGACTGCAGCCGGTCCTCCTCGACCTCGACGTCCATCGGCGCCACCCGTCGCACCTCGGGCGCCTGGGTCAGCATCGAGACGAAGCGGGTGTAGACGATGTGCAGTTCGTCGACCCCTTCGATCGTCCCCTCACCGTTGGAGGCCTCGATCTCCTCGCCCGAGCCGGCGAGAAACAGCTCGACCAGATGCCGGCTGGCTCTGGCC
>JALYVL010000235.1 GCA_030853285.1 Actinomycetota bacterium
CGACCACTGCGCGTCGGCGAAGAACGGGTCCCCTGGCTGGTACAGCGTGTTGGCGTACACCAGCGAGCCGCCGCCGACGCCCGCGCCGGCCAGCACCAACACGTCCTTGAGCTTGTGGATGCGCTGAATCCCGAAACAGCCCAGCTTTGGCGCCCACAGGAAGCGACGCAGGTCCCATGAGGTCTTGCCGAACTCGTCGTCGGCGAAGCGCCGTCCGGCCTCGAGCACGCCGACGCGGTACCCCTTCTCGGTCAGCCGCAGCGCAGCGACGCTGCCGCCGAAGCCCGAGCCGATCACCAGGACGTCGTAGTCGGTCGTGGGCACCCGCGTCACCTAACCCATCTCTCGCATCCAAAGTTATCTGTGAACCACGGTAACACCCTCAACCGCGCACAGTGAGGCCCACCCGCTGGAACTCTTTGAGGTCGGAGTACCCCGACTTGGCCATCGCCCTACGCAGGCCACCCACCAGGTTGAGGGTGCCGTACGGGTCGTCGGACGGGCCGAGCAGCACTCGCTGCAACGACGGCCGATCCTCGCTCACCGCCACCGGCATCACTGCGCCCCGCGGCATGGACGGATGCGCGGCCGCCGAGGGCCAGTACCAGCCGGCACCCGCCGACTGCGCGGCGAGTGCCAGCGGCGAACCGATCATCGCCGCGTCGGCACCGCACGCGATCGCCTTGGCCAGGTCACCAGAGCCGTAGATGTCCCCGTCGGCGATGACGTGCACGTAGCGGCCCCCGGTCTCGTCCAGGTAGTCCCGGCGCGCCGCGGCGGCGTCGGCGATCGCGGTGGCCATCGGCACGCCGATGCCCAATACCTCCCCCGTGGTGGTGGCGCCTTCGCTGGACCCGTAGCCGACGATGACGCCCGCGGCTCCCGTCCGCATGAGGTGCAGTGCCGTGCGGTGATCGCTCACCCCGCCTGCGACGACCGGGACGTCGAGTTCGGCGATGAACGTCTTGAGATTCAACGCAGCCGGACCCTGCGCGGTGGTGCTCACGTGCTCTGCGGAGATGATCGTGCCCTGCACCACCAGCAGGTCGATGCCGGCCTTGACGAGGGCGGGGGTGAGCGCAGCTGCGTTCTGCGGGCTGACCCGCACGGCGACGGTGACTCCGGCGGCGCGAACCTGCTCGATGGCCACGGCCAGCAGCTCGGGTTGCAACGGCGCCGCGTGCAGTTCCTGCAGCAGCCGAATCGCCTCACCGGGGTCGTTGGACTGCGCGGCCCGGTCACCGACCCGCTCCAGCTGGGCGGCGACGTCGGCGTGCCGGGCCCAGAGTCCTTCGCCGTTGATGACCCCCAGGCCGCCGAGGCGCCCGAGCTCGATGGCGAACTCGGGGGACACCAACGCATCGGTGGGGTGGGCGAGCACGGGGATGTCGAAGCGGTAGGCGTCCAGCTGCCAGGATGTGGACACTTCCTTGGACGAGCGAGTGCGCCGCGACGGCACGATGTTGACGTCGTGCAGCTCGTAGGTACGTCGGGCGGTGCGGCCCATGCCGATCTCGACGAGGTCGCGCACGCGCGCCCCTTTCTGTGGTTTGTCTGGCCGGTCTAGCGGCTGACGTAGTTGGGCGCCTCGACGGTCATCGTGATGTCGTGCGGGTGGCTTTCCTTGAGGCCGGCGGAGGTGATCTGGACAAATCGGGCCTGCTGCAACTGCGCAATGGTGTCGCTGCCGGTGTAGCCCATCGCGGAGCGCAGACCGCCGATCAGCTGATGGGTGACCTGACTGAGCGGACCCCGCAAGGGCACTCTCCCCTCGATGCCCTCGGGAACCAGCTTGTCCTCGCTGAGCACGTCGTCCTGGAAGTAGCGGTCCTTGGAGAACGACTTGGTGTCCCCGCGGCTCTGCATGGCGCCGAGTGAGCCCATGCCTCGGTAGGTCTTGAACTGCTTGCCGCCCACCAGGATCAGCTCACCGGGCGACTCGGCGGTGCCGGCGAGCAACGAGCCGAGCATCACGGTGCTGGCACCGGCGGCAATGGCCTTGGCGATGTCCCCGGAGAACTGCAGGCCGCCGTCGGCGATGACGGGAACCCCCACGGGCCCGCACACCGCGGCCGCTTCGAGGATCGCGGTCACCTGGGGTGCGCCGACCCCGGCGACCACCCGGGTGGTGCAGATGCTGCCCGGCCCGACGCCGATCTTGACCGCGTCCACACCGGCCTCGACCAGCGCCGCAGCCCCCTCGCGGGTGGCCACGTTGCCGCCGATCAGTTGCACGCGCTCGCCGACCTCGGAGCGCAGCTTGGCCACCATGTCCAACACCGGTCGGCTGTGCCCGTGCGCGGTGTCGACGACGAGCACATCCACCCCGGCGTCGATCAACGCCATCGACCGCTGCCACGCGTCGTCACCGATGCCCACGGCCGCCCCGACCAGGAGTCGGCCGTCGTGGTCCTTGGTGGCGTCCGGGTACTGCTCGGTCTTGACGAAGTCCTTGACGGTGATCAGTCCCCGCAAGGTGCCGTGGCCGTCGACGATCGGCAGCTTCTCCAGCTTGTGCCTTCGCAGCAGCCCGAGCGCGGCGTCCGCGGTGACGCCGACCTGCGCGGTGATCAACGGGGCCCGGGTCATCACCTCGGACACCGCGCGGGACTGGTCCTGCTCGAAGCGCATGTCCCGGTTGGTGATGATGCCCACCAGCGCCCCCGTCTCGTCGGTCACGGGCAGCCCTGAGATGCGAAAGCGCGCACACATGGCGTCGACGGTTGCGAGGGTGTCCTCCGGGGAACACGTCACCGGGTCGGTCACCATCCCGGCCTCGGAGCGTTTCACGGTCTCGACCTGCGCCGCCTGGTCGGTCAGCGAAAGGTTGCGGTGCAGCACGCCCATACCGCCCGCGCGCGCCATCGCGATGGCCATCCGCGACTCGGTGACCGTGTCCATGGCCGAGCTGACCAACGGCACGCTGAGCCGGATCCCTCGGGTGAGCTGGGTCGAGGTGTCCGCCTCGTTGCGCATGATCTCCGACGCCGCGGGCAGCAGGAGCACGTCATCGAAAGTCAGCCCCAGCATCGCGACCTTTCCCGGGTCGTCGCCGCCGGTGTGCACCGGGCCTGCTGCGCTGCTCATGAGTGGCGACCTCTTCCGTATCACGGGTGCCCGGGAAGGGACCGAGTGTTAGGTCTGCATCGTATCGGCTAGCAGGGACGGCCGTGTCCTGCGTACCGTGTAGGGGTGCGCGATCAATTGCCTCCCGGACTGCCACCCGACCCGTTCGCCGGTGACCCGACGGACCCGTCGGCCGCACTCGACGCCTTGGAGCCCGGTGAGCCCTTGGACACCGAGGAGCGCCACGCCGTGGAGGAGGACCTCGCCGACCTCGCCGTGTACGAGGCGCTGCTGGGCCACCGCGGCGTTCGCGGACTGGTGGTGTCCTGCGAAGACTGCCAGCAGGAGCACTACCACGACTGGGACATGCTGCGCGCCAATCTGTTGCAGCTGCTGGTGGACGGAACGGTACGCCCGCACGAGCCGGCCTACGACCCGCAGCCGGACGCCTACGTGACGTGGGACTACTGCCGTGGTTACGCCGACGCGGTCACCGGGAACGACCCGATCGGCTCCTGAACTGGTTCAGGCTCCCGGCCGGGCGGTTACCTGCGGTACGACCGCGGCAGGCGTGGAACCTGGGGTTGTCGCTGACGGCGTCGCGGTCGGTGCCGTCGTCGTGGTCGGCGGCGTCGGCGTCGGC
>JALYVL010000236.1 GCA_030853285.1 Actinomycetota bacterium
CACCGCGCTCGAACAGGGCCGAGCCGTGGGCGCGCGGGATCAGCGCGACCTCGGCGGACAGCGATCGGATGTCGGTGATCCCGCGGCCGTCGATGCGCAGCTTGTCCTTGAGCACCCGCTGGCGCACGAGCTTCTTGGTCAGTGAGCGGAAGGCCGCGCCGATCTCCTTCTCGCGGCCCTCGAAGTCGCTGCCGATCGAGGTGAGCACCCTCGCCTTGACCTCGTCCAGGCGGTCCTCGCGCTCGGACTTGCCGGCAATCCTCAGTGCCTCGCCAAGCTCGATCGAGGCCGAACCCTCCACGGCGGTGAACACGTCGTCACCGTAGGGCGGGAACAGCGGGAACTCACCGGTGGGCTTGGCGGCCTTGGCGGCCAACTCCTGCTGCGCAGTGCACAGGGAAGCGATGAACGGCTTCGCGGCCTCGAGGCCGGCAGCGACGATGGCCTCGGTGGGTGCCTGCGCCCCGCCGGCGATCTTCTCGACCACGGTGTCGGTGGCCTCGGCCTCGACCATCATGATGGCCACGTCGGCAGGCGTCGAACCCGAAGCTTGATTCACTATCCGGCCGGCGACCACCATGTTGAACACGGCGCGCTCGAGCTGCTCGACAGTCGGGAAGCCGATCCACTGGCCATCGACCAGAGCGACCCGTACGCCACCAACCGGGCCGGAGAAGGGCAGGCCGGCGATCTGGGTGGAGGCCGACGCGGCATTGATGGCCACCACGTCGTAGAGGTCGTTGGGGTTCAGGCTCATCACGGTGATGACGACCTGGATCTCGTTGCGCAGCCCGGCGGTGAAGGTGGGGCGCAGCGGCCGGTCGATCAGGCGGCAGGTGAGGACCGCGTCGGTGGAGGGGCGGCCCTCGCGGCGGAAGAACGAGCCGGGGATGCGTCCCGCGGCGTACATCCGCTCCTCGACGTCCACCGTCAGCGGGAAGAAGTCCAGGTGGTCCTTGGGGTGTTTGGAGGCGCTGGTCGCGGAGAGCATCATCGTCTCTTCGTCCAGGTAGGCCACCACGGCGCCGTTGGCCTGCTGGGCCAGGCGACCGGTCTCGAAACGCACGGTGCGCGTCCCGTAGCTGCCGTTATCGATCGTTGCGGTGCTCTCGTACACACCTTCGTCGGTCTCGATGGTTTGCGTCATGTAGTGCCCTCTCGTCTTTGTTCGTCTGCTCCGCGCTCGCGCCGGACCCTTGCCCGGGCGGCGTCGCAAGATGGCGGCCTTCGATCGAAGCGCTCGGCCCGGGCTTGTCGACCCCGCATCCGAGTGCCACTACCGAGGACCGACTCCACGACTGTGCATATTGCGGCGGAGGTGGTGGTTGTTCGGTAGAGCTGCTGGCTGGGGCACGACGATTGCCGTACCCCAACCACGTGCGTCAGCGACGCAGACCGAGCCGCGCGATCAGCGCGCGGTACCGCTCGATGTCGATCCTGGCGACGTACTTCAGCAGGCGACGACGCCGCCCGACCAGCAACAGCAGGCCGCGGCGGGAGTGGTGGTCGTGCTTGTGCATCTTCAAGTGCTCGGTGAGGTCGCGAATGCGCTTGGTCAGCAGCGCAACCTGGGCCTCGGGTGAGCCGGTGTCGGTGTCGTGCAGGCCGTACTCGGTGAGGATGGTCTTCTTGTCCTCGGTGCTCAACGCCACGTACTGATCTCCTCATTCACTGACGTCCGTGCGGGATTGCCGGTGAATCACCGGGGCGGCCAGAAGCGACCGCGACAATTCAGGTGCCGCCACCACGGACCGCAGCTACACCGTGCTGTCAGGGTATCAGGGCCCCTGTCGCCCCTGACTCGGTTCTTGCTCTGCCCCTGTTGTCAGTGGCCGCGGTGACGCTGCCTGCGCCAACACCTGCGCCAGCTCAGGCGACGTGGCGGCAACCTGGTGGGCGCACTCGGACAAGACAATCGGGCTGCACAGCTCGCGGAGACCCTGCACCACGCTGGCGCGGTCCGGTGCCGCGGCGCTCAGCACTGCCGCGGCAGCCGTCGCCTCGCGCACCGTGGCCAGGCCCTCGCGCAACTGCTCATCGCCCTGCACGGTTTGCAAGATGCGCTCCAACATCACCAGCCGCGCCCAGACGGCCGGGTTGGCCATCTTCTGCCTGCGCCCGCTCATCACCTGGCTCAGCATGGGCGCGCTCACCCCGAGCGCTTCGGCGAGCTGAGCCTGCGAGATGTCGTAGCCCACGACGAGGCGCCGTGCCCGTTCGCCGAAGATCTCGCCGTAGTACTCCCGTTGCTTCTCCAGATTGCGGCGAACCGTCTCGCTCACCCGGTGGTGCCTTCGCCGTCCAGGGCAAACAGCTCGCGTGTGCGCGTGATATCCCCGTCCATCGCCTCCACCAGCTCCTCGATGCCGGCGAAGCGCTCCATCCCCCGCAACCGGGCCACAAAATCCACCGCGACGTGCTGGCCGTACAGGTCGGCCTCGGTGTCCAGCACGAAGGCCTCCACCGTGCGGGTACGCCCGGAGAACGTCGGGTTGGTGCCCACGGAGACCGCTGCCGCGCAACCGGTTCCCGGAGTCACCGTGCCCACCACCGGCCCGTGGCCCAACAGCGTGAACCGCGCGGCGTAGACGCCGTCGGCGGGGATGGCCGAATGCATGGGCGGCGCGATGTTCGCCGTGGGATAGCCGAGTCCGCGGCCACGGCCATCGCCCCGCACCACCACTCCCTCCACGCGATGCGGACGGCCGAGCGCCTCGGCCGCCGCCGCCACGTCGCCGGCATCCACGCACGAGCGGATGTAGGTGGAGGAGAAGGTGACTTCGTGCTCGGCCAGCAGTCCGACACCGTCGGTGCTGAACCCGAACCGGGCACCGAGCCTGCGCAGCAACGCCACGTCGCCTGCGCCCTTGTGGCCGAAGGTGAAGTTCTGTCCCACCACCACGTCCGCGGCGTGCAGCCGCTCGACGAGGATCTCGTGCACGAAGTTCTCCGCAGGCAGCCGCGACAGCTCCACAGTAAAGGGCAGCACGCAGAACACGTCGACCCCCAGCTCTTGCGCCAAATCGGCGCGGCGGGCCAGCGTGCTCAGCTGGGCGGGGTGGCTGCCCGGGCGCACCACCTCGGCGGGATGCGGATCGAAAGTCAACAGTACGCAGGGCATGTTCCTGCGCCGGGCCTGGCTGACTGCCGCGCTGATCAGCTGCGCGTGTCCCCGGTGCACACCGTCGAAGACGCCGATGGTGACCACGCACCGGCCCCACCCGGCCGGCACCTCGTCAAGACCTCGCCACCTCTGCACGGTGGTCAGCCTAGTGGGCGTCGGGCGCCTGTCGGTGTTGGCGCTCGGGCCTCCGCTGATGCATGGCGAGGTGCTCAGCGCGCAGGGTGGCCGGGCGCACCACCATCACCGTTCGGGCGCGGCCCCCGGACTCTTCGAGCAGCGCGACCGGATGGCCCGCCGGGTCGACGGCGGCGTACACCCCACCCATCCCGACGGGCGACAACCACCGCCCTTGGCTGGTCGACTCGGCCTCCTCGGCACTGACCGCACGTGTGGCGAAAGCAGCACGCACTGCGTCGTCCATGTTCAGGCTCACGGCGGGGAACTCGGCGAGCTGCTTAAGCGTGCGGGCGTGCTCCAGCGTGAAGCTGCCGACGCGGGTACGCCGCAAGGCCGTGAGGTGCCCGCCTACCCCCAATGCAGCGCCCAGGTCCCGGGCCAGCGCGCGGACGTAAGTGCCTGACGAA
>JALYVL010000237.1 GCA_030853285.1 Actinomycetota bacterium
GGTGGCGCGGCTGCCCCGCGTGGCCCGCGCCACGGTGGACCGCCACTACCCCTCGGAGCTGACGGTGTCCGTGACGGAGCGCGTCCCGACGGTGTTCGTGGACAAGCCGGACGGCACCCATCTGCTCGACGCCACCGGGGTCGACTTCGCCACGGCGCCGCCGACCCCGGGCGTGCCGCGACTGGTGCTGGCTGATCCGTCGCCGAACAACCCGCTGACCAAGGCCGCGCTCGCGGTGGTCGGGGCTCTGCCGGACGCGGTTCGCACCCAAGTGGAGCAGGTGGCGCCCGCCTCGGTGCTCGACGTGCGGCTCACCCTGGTTCGGGGACGCACGGTGCTGTGGGGAGCGCCGGATGACTTGGCGCACAAGGGGGCCGTGCTCGCAGCGTTGCTGTCGCAGCCGGGCAAGACCTATGACGTGTCCAGTCCGGACCTGCCGACCATCAGCTGAGATGGGTTCGTCGGTAACAACGAGCGACGACCGCCAGCACCGCAGCGGCTCCAGGTTTCGGAACGGCTTCGTCCCGTTTGGCCCCAGGTATCGCATCGCAGGCTGCGGGCGGCGTACCGGATTCACCAGCTCATTGTGTCGGCATGCCCGCCGGTTGCCTTCGCCGATGCGGGTTTTGGCGATCAGATGGAAATGACGTCGACGAGGTCGGCCAGTCCTGCGAAGTCATCGCCGTTGCGGGTTTACGGATCGAGTCCGTTGGCGTGTGCGGTGGCTGAACGCCTGGATGGACCCCTGGTCACGGGTGATGCCAGACTGGCTCGATCGAGCGGTGGCCGATGCGCATTCGACCTGATCGAGTGACCCAAGTCGGTGACCGAGGAGTTCGTAGGCAAATTCCCCCGCGTCCGGCGCGCCTGCTGGATTACCCCCGACACGGTGCATACCGTCTGCCTCGATGAACAACTTGACATAACTCTCAGCCTGTGGTTGAGGTTGAGGGTTCTCGAACACCAGCCCACGCACCCGATGGAAGGCGAAAGCCTGTGAGGACAACACCATGACGCCTCCGCACAACTACCTCGCCGTGATCAAGGTCGTCGGAATCGGCGGGGGCGGCGTCAATGCGGTCAACCGCATGATCGACGTCGGCCTGAAGGGCGTGGAGTTCATCGCGATCAACACCGACGCCCAGGCGTTGCTGATGAGCGATGCCGACGTCAAGCTCGACGTCGGCCGCGAGCTCACTCGTGGTCTTGGTGCCGGGGCCGACCCCGAGGTGGGACGGCGCGCTGCCGAGGACCACAAGGACGAGATCGAGGAGGTCCTCAAGGGGGCCGACATGGTCTTCGTCACCGCGGGCGAAGGCGGCGGCACCGGGACCGGCGGCGCCCCCGTCGTGGCGAGCATCGCCCGTAAGCTCGGCGCGCTGACCATCGGCGTCGTCACCCGCCCGTTCTCCTTCGAGGGCAAGCGCCGCGGCGGCCAGGCCGAGGACGGCATCGGCGGCCTGCGCGAGTCCTGCGACACCCTCATCGTCATCCCCAACGACCGGCTGCTGCAGCTCGGTGATGCGGCCGTCAGCCTGATGGACGCCTTCCGCTCCGCCGACGAAGTGCTGCTCAACGGTGTGCAGGGCATCACCGACCTCATCACCACGCCGGGCCTGATCAACGTCGACTTCGCCGACGTCAAGAGTGTCATGTCCGGGGCAGGTAGTGCCCTGATGGGCATCGGCTCCGCGCGGGGCGACGGACGGGCCGTGCAAGCCGCGCAGACCGCCATCAACTCGCCGCTGCTCGAGGCATCGATGGAAGGTGCGCACGGTGTGCTGCTGTCCATCGCGGGCGGCTCCGACCTGGGCCTGTTCGAGATCAACGAGGCGGCGTCGTTGGTTCAGGAATCCGCGCACGAGGACGCGAACATCATCTTCGGCACCGTCATCGACGATTCGCTGGGCGACGAGGTGCGGGTCACCGTGATCGCGGCTGGATTCGACGGAGTCGCTCCCGCGCGCAAATCGATGGACCCCGCGGCGGTCGGCTCACGCTCCGTCGCTTCCGGGCAGGCGGGTGAGGGTGGGCAGTCCCAAGGTCTGCCACCCACTCGACCGAGTGCCTTCGACGGCGGACGCCAGGACCAATCCCAGGCAGGCGCAGTCGGTGCGGCCGGCCAGGGCGCGGTACAGAACGGGCCGGGTGGACTGCCGCCGCGTACGGGGCAGCGCCCCGGCGGGTTCGGTGCCGGTCGGACCGTCCCCGTAGAGGATGAGGGCGACGACGAGGTCGACGTTCCGCCGTTCATGCGGCGGTGACCAAGCCTGCGCCGGTGCGGGTCCGCCGGGTCGTCACGACCCGCGCCGGCGGTCGCTCGAGCGGTGCGTACTCCTCGTTCAACCTGGGCGATCACGTCGGCGACGACCCTTCGGCGGTAGCGGCCAACCGTCGTCGTCTGGCCGAGGGCATCGGTGTGCCCCCACAGCGGCTGGTGTGGATGGAACAGGTGCACAGTCGCACCGTTGCGGTGGTGGACGGGCCGCCGTCGGGCCCGCTGGAGGCCACCGATGCGGTCGTCACGGCCGCGCGAGACCTGGCGCTGGTCGTGGTGGCCGCCGACTGTGTGCCGGTGCTGCTGGCGGACGAGGAGTCCGGTGTGATCGCTGCCGCGCATGCCGGCCGGGTGGGCGCCCGTATCGGCATCCTGAGCGCCACGCTGGCCGCCATGCGGTCGCTGGGGGCGCGCACCGAGCGGATCTCCGTGTTACTCGGCCCTGCGGTGTGCGGTCAGTGCTACGAGGTGCCCGAGCCGATGCAGCGCGACGTCGAGGCCCATGTCCCCGGCAGTGCCAGCCGTACCCGTGGGGGAACGCCCGGGCTGGACATCAGGGCGGGGCTGCGTCGTGCGCTGCTCGCCGAAGGCGTCGGCGCGGTGGCGCAGGATCCGCGCTGCACCATGGAGTCCGAAGAGCTGTTCAGCCACCGGCGCCAGGCTCCGACCGGACGGCTGGCCGGCGTCATCTGGACCGAGTCGCCGTGACCGAGCGCGCGGGCGAGATCACCCGTGCCGCCGAGATCGAGGGCAACCTCCGTGCGGTGCGGGAGCGGCTGGATCGGGCGTGCGCGGCGGCGGGGCGGGCCCCGGAGTCTGTCCAGCTGCTCGCCGTCACCAAGAACTTTCCCGCCACCGACGTCGCCCACCTGGTGGACCTCGGGTGCACCGCCTTCGGCGAGGCCCGTGACCAGGAGGCGGCCCCGAAGGTGGCCGAGACGGCGCGGCTGCGCCCGCAGGTCCATCCACGCTGGCACGTCGTGGGCCGCTTGCAACGCAACAAGGCACGGTCGGTGGCGCGTTGGGCGCACCGCGTGGAGTCGGTGGACAGCGAGCGGCTGCTGAGCGCCCTGGACGACGCGGCGGCCAAGGCCGGACGTGACCGCCCGCTAGAGGTGCTCATCCAGGTCAGCGTCGACGGCGACCCCGGCCGTGGCGGGTGCCCGCCGGAGGGCCTCGACCGCGTGCTGCAGCTCGCCGCTGCGGCCGAACACGTGCAGCTGCGGGGGCTGATGGCCGTCGCCCCCCAGGGTGCCGATCCGGATGCTGCCTTCGCTTCGGTCAACGCGCTGTGGGTCGACACCCGGGAGCGCTTTCCCGACGCCGACCAGCTCTCCCTCGGCATGTCCGGTGACCTCGAGGCGGCAGTACGACACGGCTCGACCTGCGCGCGTGTCGGTACCGCGTTGCTGGGTGCGCGGCCGATAA
>JALYVL010000238.1 GCA_030853285.1 Actinomycetota bacterium
GCTTCCGCGGGCTCCGCCGCAGCGGCCTGGCGTCGGCGTGCGGGCTTGCGCAGCTTTTCCGTCGGCTGATCTTCCGGCTCGTCGGACGGCTCCGGCTCGTCGTGCGCAGGAACATGCGGTTGGGGCCAGGCGCGGCTCAGCAGTGCCCGCGCCCGTTCCGGCACTTGACGGACAGTCGTCGCAGTGAGCACCAACAGCCCGAACAGACCCAGCAAGACCAACAACGGTGCTGCCAACCAGGCCGTCACCCCGGTACTGAGTGGCCCACCAGCTGCGTAACCAATGGCCCCACCAGCATGCTGCACACCGTCGAGGTCGGTGGGCGCTCCCCCGGCCAGGTGCCACAGGCCGAGCACCGACAACGCCAGCAGCACTCCACCGACGACATGTCGCGGGCGCGCGTCCGGTGTGGGATCGGTGCGCATCAGCGTGACGGCGATTCCGACCAGTAACACGGGTAGCAGCCATGCCGCTGAACCGACCACAGTCCGCACGCCGGTGTTGACGATCGTGCCGACCGGTCCCCCGGCTCGCATCCAGACTCCGGCGGCGATGACCACGGCGAGGGCGACATAGCCGAGTGCGAGGCCGTCCCGACGATGCCCGTGTTCCAGTTCCCTGGAACGACCCACCGCACGGGCTCCCGCGCCGACTGCCTTGGCGAGGCCGGCACCTGCACTACCTGCCCCTCGGCGCAGCCGGCGGGCCGGGGGGTTGCGCGGGACGCTCTGCGTGCGGGTGCGCGAGGTCGGAGCCTTCACCGAACGAACCGCCGAGGCGCCGGCGCGTTTGGGCGGGCTTGTACTGCTCGACGGCCGAGCTGTCGAGCGACGGGTGCCTGTCTTGCCTGCCATACGCGTTACGGTAGTCCCACCAGCCTCAGCAAACACTTGGGCAACACCGCCGGGTCGCTGCCACCGTGAGTCTGCACTCGCAACCCCGGTCCACTGCCTCGACGCGCCGGTTATCCAGCATGACCCGCCGTCGAGGCGCCCTGCACCCGGCCGAGACTCGACAAACTGTCGCTGGCCGGCTGTCGTGAACCCCAGTTTGTCGAGTGTCGGAGTCGATGCGACGAGCACCACAGCCCGACGTCGTGGTGCTCGGGGCGGCCCCGTATCCCAGCGGCGGCCACGGCGCCGCGGTCGGCAGCTCTACCGGCCAGCCAGCGGCCGGATCCGTGTTACCCCACCGCGGACGTGGTGGTCACCGGGATGATGGTCGGGATGATCATCGGTCGACGCCCGTACTTGTCGGCCACCCATCGTCCAACCACCCGGCGCACCGCCTGTGCCACCCGGTGAGTGTCGGTGATGCCCTCGGCCTCCTGCCGCGCCAGCTCGGACTCCACCACCTCGATGCATCCCTCGAGCGCCTTGGGATCGTCAGAGAAGCCACGCCCGGACAGCTCCGGACGGGTGACCGCCCGACCGGTCATCGAGTCGATGGCCACCGAAATGGCAATGAAGCCACCCTCCCCGAGCACCAGCCGGTCGGACAGCGTCGACTCCCCGACATCGCCCACGGAGAGTCCGTCCACGTAGACGTGCCCCACCGGCACCTGCCCGACGATCGCGGCCATGCCGTCGACCACGTCCACCACCACACCGTCCTCGGCCAGCATGATCCGCTCCTCGGCGACGCCGGTGGCCTTGGCCAGCGCGGCGTTGGCCCGCAGGTGGCGCCACTCCCCGTGCACGGGCATGACGTTGGTGGGGCGCACCGCGTTGTACAGGTACAGCAACTCGCCCGCCGACGCGTGCCCGGAGACGTGCACCTTGGCGTTCTGCTGGGTGACCACGGTGGCACCCCGCTTGGCCAACCCGTTGACCACCGCGAACACCGAGTTCTCGTTGCCGGGGATCAGCGAGGAGGCCAGCACCACCAGGTCGTTGGCGCGGATGTTGATCTGGCGGTGCTCGCCGCGGGCCATCCGGGACAGCGCCGAGAGCGGCTCCCCCTGCGAGCCGGTGGACACCAGCACCAGACGGTCGTCTGGGAGCTTCGTGGCGGTCTCCATGTTGACCACCAGGCCGTCGGGAACCTCCAGCACGCCCAGCTCGGAGGCGATCTCCATGTTGCGCACCATGGAGCGTCCGACGAAGGCGACCTTGCGGTTGTAGCGCTGGGCCACCTCCAGCACTTGCTGGATGCGGTGCACATGGCTGGCGAAGCTGGCCACGATCACCCGCTGGCGGGCCTTGCCGATGACGGTGTCCAGCACGCCACCGATCTCCCGTTCCGGCGTGACGAAGCCGGGCACCTCGGCGTTCGTGGAGTCGACCAAAAACAAGTCCACGCCCTCGTCGCCGAGGCGGGAGAAGCCGGCGAGGTCGGTGAGACGCCCGTCCAGCGGCAGCTGGTCGAGCTTGATGTCGCCGGTGTGCAGCACCACCCCGGCCGGGGTATGGATGGCCACCGCGAGGGCGTCGGGAATCGAGTGGTTGACCGCGAAGTACTCGCACTCGAACGGCCCGTGGGTGGTTCGTTGCCCCTCGCTGACCTGGACGAGCTTGGGCTTGAGCCGGTGTTCGCGGCACTTGGCCGACAGCAGCGCCAGGGTGAATCGGGAACCGATCACCGGGATGTCTTGACGCAGGCGCAGCAGGAACGGCACCGCGCCGATGTGGTCCTCGTGGCCGTGGGTGAGCACGATGGCCTCGACGTCGCCGATGCGATCCTCGATGTGCCGGAAGTCCGGCAGGATCAGGTCCACCCCGGGTTGGGCGTCTTCGGGGAACAACACCCCACAGTCCACGACGAGCAGCTTGCCTGCGTGCTCGAACACCGTCATGTTGCGGCCGATCTCACCGATGCCGCCCAGCGCGATGATGCGCAGCCCGGTGCGCGGCGCCTTCGGTGGCAGACCGAGCCGCTGGGTGGGGTCGATGCCCAGTCGCCCTTCCGGACGCGGCTGGGCCGTTCCGCTGTTGCCCCGGCCGCGGCCGCCGCGGTTTCCGCCCCTGCTCATACTGTGCTTCCCGCGAGCAAACCCGAGCGGCGCAGCTGGGTGGCCAGCACCTCGAGTTGGCTTGCGTTCGGCGCGATCTGCGGCAGCCGCGGCACCCCGACATCCACCCCCGTCAGACGCAACGCCGCCTTCGCGAAGCTCACCCCACCCAGCTCGCTCATGGTGCGGACAAGGGGCAGGCACTGTGCGTTGATGTCTTTGGCGCGCATCACATCTCCGGACTCGTAGGCATTGAGCATCTCGCGCAGCGGGCCGGCGACAATGTGGCTGATCACGCTGACAAAACCGACAGCTCCGACCGCGAGCCAGGGCAAGTTCAAGGGATCGTCTCCTGAGTAGTAGGCCAGATCGGTCTGGCTGATCGCCTCGGCACCCCCGCGCAGGTCGCCCTTGGCGTCCTTGACCGCGAGAATGGTGGGGTGCTCGGCCAGCCGAAACAGGGTGTCGTTCTCGATCGGCACGATGGAACGCGCCGGGATGTCGTAAAGCATCACGGGCAGGTCCGTGGCGTCGGCCACGGCGCTGAAATGGGCGACCAGGCCCTCCTGGGAGGGTCGGGAGTAATACGGCGTGACCACCAGCAGGCCGTGCGCACCAGCGTCGGCGGCGTTGCGCGCCAGCTCGATGCTGTGTGCCGTGTCGTTGGTGCCCGCCCCGGCGATGACCCCGACCTCCGGGCCCACCGCGGCGACGACGGCACGCAGGAGCTCGGTCTGCTCCACGTCCG
>JALYVL010000239.1 GCA_030853285.1 Actinomycetota bacterium
CCAGCAGGTTTGCGGTGATGACCCAGCTGACGCCACTCGCAGACGTCCCCAGCTTGTGCTGGATCAGGCCGATGATGGGCACCACCAGGGTCTGCATCATCGCGACGATCATCCCGGCGAAGCTCAACCCCACCATGATGGTCCACGTGGGACGGCCGCCGAACTCGTGCGTCTTCGTGCTCACTGATCCCCCTAAGTAACCGACTGTTGACTAAACCGCAACCGCCGCGACGTGCCCATGTCAACGTGGGGTTACATGTGCCACAATGCCCGTCTGTTCGAGACTGTCCAAAGGGGCTTCATTTCCGACGGCGAAGCCCGATTTTGACAGGTTCGACCCGGGAACCCGCCCCTGCCGACGATGATGACCGACGGGGTTACGAGCAAGCTCGTCGAAGCGCTCTGCGACGGAACGCGCAGCGCTCTCCGTGTGTCGGGTCGCCCCGTGAATGCAGTCGGTGATGGCAGCGGCGAGCGCGTTTGAATCACTTATGGAGCCGCGGTGTCCACCCGCCGCCGTGGGGTAATGGCGAGAATCCGGCGGTCGTGAAGGCGTGGGAAGCGGTGTGCAGCAGTTCCAACACGCTGGGCCGCTCGGGTGCGTCGCTCATGCCCGTCACCCTGTCACGCCACCCACCACGCATTCAGCGGGCTCAATGTCGTCCCAGTTGCGGATAAATGACATCGAGCCCGCTGAATGCGAAAAAAGGGTCAGTCCATGTCGGCGATGAAAGCCTCCAGCTCGGTGCGCGCCACGTCGTCGGCGAGCTGACGCGGCGGGCTCTTCATCAGGTAGCTGGCGGCCGCGAACACCGGTCCGCCGATGCCGCGGTCCTTCGCGATCTTGGCGGCGCGCACCGCGTCGATGATGATGCCTGCCGAGTTCGGGGAGTCCCAGACCTCGAGCTTGTACTCCAGGCTCAGCGGCACATCACCGAAGGCGCGACCTTCCAGACGGACATAGGCCCACTTGCGGTCGTCCAGCCACGGCACGTAGTCCGACGGCCCGATGTGGACGTTGTTCGCGCCCATGTCACGTTTCAGGTTGCTGGTCACCGACTGGGTCTTGGAGATCTTCTTCGACTCCAGGCGCTCACGCTCGAGCATGTTCTTGAAGTCCATGTTGCCACCGACGTTGAGCTGCATGGTGCGGTCGAGTTGCACACCGCGGTCCTCGAACAGCTTGGCCAGCACCCGGTGGGTGATGGTGGCACCGACCTGGCTCTTGATGTCGTCACCGACGATGGGCACGCCCGCGTCGACAAACTTCTGCGCCCACGTCGGGTCGGAGGCGATGAACACCGGAAGGGCGTTGACGAAGGCCACGCCCGCGTCGATGGCGCACTGCGCATAGTGCTTCGCGGCGGCCTCGGAACCAACGGGCAGGTAGCAGACCAGCACGTCCACCTCGGCCGCACGCAGCGCCGCAGCCACGTCCACCGGCTCGGCATCGGCCTCGGTGATGGTCTCGGCGTAGTAACGACCGATGCCGTCCAGGGTCGGGCCGCGCTGCACGGTGACCCCGGTGGGCGGGACGTCGGCGATCTTGATGGTGTTGTTCTCGCTGGAGACGATGGCCTCGTTGAGGTCGAAGCCGACCTTCTTGGCGTCCACGTCGAACGCGGCGACGAACTCGACGTCGCGGACGTGATATTGCCCGAAGCGGACGTGCATCAGTCCCGGCACCGTGGTGTCCTCGGGCGCATCCCGGTAGTAGTGCACGCCCTGCACCAGGGAGGAGGCGCAGTTGCCCACGCCTACGATTGCCACGCGCACACTGGTGCGATTTTCAGCCATGGTCGGCCTCTCCTTTATCGGTTGTCGTATCTGTCTCTGTACCTTCAGCCACGATGAGCTCGTTGAGCCACCGCACTTCGCGTTCGCTGGTTTCCAGCCCCAAGCGGTGCAGCTGGTGGGTGTAGCGGTCGATCTGTTCGCCGGCCCGGCCCATGGAGGTCCGTAGCCCCTCCCTGCGCTCCTCCACCTGGCGGCGGCGGCCCTCGAGGATCCGCATCCGAGCCTCTGCCGGGGTACGGCTAAAGAACGCCAGGTGCACCCCGAACCCGTCGTCGGTGTAGGTCTGCGGGCCGGTGTCGGCCACCAGCTCGGTGAAGCGCTCTTTGCCGGCCACGGTCAGCTGGTACACCCGACGCGCGCGCCGCTTGGTGCCCGTGCCGTCGGGATCGGCCTCCTCGGTGATCAGCCCGTCGGTCTGCATTCGGCGCAGCGTCGGGTAGAGGGAGCCGTACGAGAAAGCACGGAAGGCGCCCAAGAGTCCGGTCAGACGCTTGCGCAGCTCATAGCCATGCATCGGTGCCTCATGGAGGAGGCCGAGCACGGCGAGTTCGAGCACAGTCCACCTCCTGGAAACTCATCCGATGCGACGACTCACTGTATCGCACCGATACATTGCCAGCCACGCCTGCATCAACGTCGCTGCTCAGCCGCCGGGCATCGACTGCTGAGCAGCCGCCCGCCCCGCCACCGTGGGGGACGCACGTACGCTGATCACGTGCGGATGCAGCGACAGGTGGTCGACTACGCGTTGCAGCGGCGTGCGCTGCTCGCCGACATGCACTCCGGGCGGACCGGCGTCAACGAGGTGTGTGACGCCAACCCGTACCTGCTTCGCGCGGCCAAGTTCCACGGTCGCACCAGCCCTGTCATGTGCCCGGTGTGCCGTAAGGAGCCGCTGACGTTGGTGTCCTGGGTGTTCGGGGAACGCCTCGGTGCGGTCTCCGGCTCAGCGCGGAGCCCCGAGGAGTTGGTCCGGATGGCCACCACACAAGAGGAGTTCTCGGTGTACGTGGTGGAAGTCTGTCGCACCTGTAGCTGGAACCACCTGGTGCAGTCCTACGTGATGGGCACCCCCGCCGCAGCCAAAGCGCCCAGGAGGCGGACGTCAACGAGGAGAACTGCGAGTGAGTGACGAGGACGGTTCCCGCCATCGGTCAGCAGCACCATCGACGGGTACCGACCCCGGCTATCCCCGGCCCCAAACGCGCGGCGCGGCGCGACGCAAGAAAGCGACCCGGTGGCAGAAGATTCGCCGCACCGTCTACGCCCTGATCGCGCTGGCCATTATCGGCCCGATCGTGGCGTTCATGGTGGCCTACGTCGTCATCAAGGTGCCCCAGCCCTCCGACCTGAAGACCAACCAGGTCGCCACCATCTTCGCCCAGGACGGCAAGACCCAGCTGGCGCGTCTGGTGCCGTTCGAGGGAAACCGCACCGACGTCACCATCTCCGACGTCCCCACCCACGTGCGCTTCGCGGTGCTCTCCGCCGAGGACCGGACTTTCTACAGCAATCCTGGGTTCTCGGTGTCGGGCACGGCCCGCGCCGCACTGAACGACGTGACCGGCGGCGACCGCCAGGGTGGGTCCACCATCACCCAGCAGTACGTCAAGAATGCCCTGACCGGCGACGACCAGACGCTGACCCGCAAGCTCAAGGAGCTGGTCACCTCCACCAAGCTGGCCAGGCAGACGTCCAAGGACGACATCCTGGCCGCCTACCTCAACACCATCTACTTCGGCCGCGGCTCTTACGGCATCGCCGCCGCCGCCAAGACCTACTTCGGCAAGTCGACGAAGGACCTCAGCGTGGCCGAGGGCGCCGTCCTCGCCGCCTCCATCCGCAGCCCCAGTGCGCTGGATCCGACCGATCATCCAGAAGCAGCACAGCAGCGCTGGAC
>JALYVL010000005.1 GCA_030853285.1 Actinomycetota bacterium
GAGATCGGGAGGAATTCGGTGAGGCCCTGGACAAGTCCCAAGGTCAGCGCCTGAGCCCAGCTCATGTCCAGGATCACGCGCCGACTCCCGCGAGCTCCAGTGCCTCGGCCGCTGTCCGTAGCGCCAACACACCGTCGGCCCCGGGCGGGGGCGCGATGTTCAGCGTGGTGACGCCCGCCTCGGCCAGCGCCGTCATCCGCTCGGCGATCCGGTCCACCGGGCCCAGCAGGGCGATCTCGTCGAGCAACTCCAGCGGCAGCGCGGCCATCGCTTCCTCGTAGCGCCGGTCGAGGTAGGCGTCCTGCACCTGCTTGGCGGCGTCGGCGTAACCCATGGAGCTGGCGAGGGCGTTGTAGAAGTTCTTGTCCCTGCTGCCCATGCCGCCCACGTACAGCGCGGTGTAGGGCCGGGTCGCGTCCGCACACCGCGTCCAGTCTTCGCCGGGCACGAGCGGGACGGACGGCGCCACGTCGAAGCCGCTCAGGTCGCTGAGCCCGGCTTTGGCGCGCCCGGCTGCGATATGCGACAGGTGGGTGCCCAGGTGCTTGGGTGAGCAGAAGATGCCCAGCCAGCCGTTGGCGATCTCCCCGGTGAGCTCGAGGTTGCGCGGGCCGACCGAGGCCAGGTAGATCGGCAGGTCCTTGCGGGCGCCGTGCACGGTGAGCTGCAGGGCCTTGCCCGGGCCGTCCGGCAGCGGCAGCGGGTAGTGCTCGCCGGTATGGCGCACGCGCTCGCCGGACAGCGCCTGGCGCACCACCTCGACGTACTCCCGGGTCCGGCCCAACGGCTTGCCGAAACGCACGCCGTGCCAGCCTTCGGACACCTGCGGGCCCGACACACCCAACCCCAGCCGGAACCGTCCGCCGGAGAGAGTGTCCAGCGTGGCCGCGGTCATCGCGGTCATCGCCGGCGTGCGGGCGGGGATCTGCATGACGGCGCTGCCGACGTCGATGGTCGAGGTCTGCGCGGCCACCCAGGACAACACCGTCGGCACGTCGGAACCGTAGGCCTCGGCCGCCCATACCACCGCAAAGCCAAGGCGCTCAGCCTCGATGGCCAGCTCCAGCTTGGACGCGTCGTTTCCGGCACCCCAGTAGCCCATGTTCAGTCCCAGTCGCATGGCGCGGAGATTACCGGGTGGCGCCGGCCATGCCCGGCGAGCCTCGCCGGGCATCAGACGTGTCCGGCCTAGGGTTGCCAAGCTGTGGAGCACAGAGCAGTAGGAGCCAGCGGTCTTCGGGTGTCCCGGACCGGGCTGGGCACCCTCACCTGGGGCCGGGACACCGACTCCGACGAGGCCGCCGCGCAGCTGGTGGGCTTCGTCGACGCCGGTGGCACCCTTGTCGACATCTCCCCCGGGTATGCCGGAGGTGCCGCACAATCGGTCCTCGCTGAGCTGATCGGCGACCTCGTCCCCCGAGCTGCGGTCGTGCTCAGCGCGGCGTCCGGCGCACAGCCGGGCGGACTTGTCGACTGCTCCCGCCGTGCCCTGCTTGCTCAGCTGGACGCCACCCTCGCTGAGCTCGGTACCGACCACCTAGACCTGTGGCAGGTCTGCGCCTGGGACCCACTGACCCCGGTGGCCGAGGTGGTCGACACCCTCGAGCACGCGGTGCGCTCGGGGCGCGTCCGTTATGCGGGGGTGCGCGATTACACCGGTTGGCAACTGGCCACGGCCGTGGGTGCCGCGTGCGGGCCCGGGCTGGTGGTGGTGCAGACGGAGTACTCCCTGCTGGAGCGCGGTATCGAAGCCGAGCTTGCTCCGGCTGCCGCGCACCACGGCGTCGGAGTGCTGGCCGCGGTCCCGTTGGCCCGTGGGGTGTTGACCGGCAAGTACCGCCAGGGCACCCCGGCCGATTCCCGTGGCGCGAGCACGCACCTGGCGGCATCGCTGAAGCCCCACCGCAACAAGTCGGCGTCCCGGGTGGTGGAGGCGGTGGTGACAGCGGCCGAGGGGCTCGGCACCTCACCACTGGCCGTGGCGCTGGCCTGGGTCCGCGACCGCCCCGGGGTGGCCGGCGCCATCGTCGGGGCTCGCACGGCCGCTCAGCTCACCGGCGTGCTCGCCGAGGACGACGTGATGCTGCCCACGGCCATCCGCGCTGCGCTGGACGACGTCAGCTCCCGCTGAGCGCACCAGGCACACTGGTCGGGACACAGGGGAGTTGACGATGGTGCGCTGGAAACGAGCCGCGACGGCGGTCGCGGCTGGCTGCCTATTGCTCGCCGGGTGCTCGAGCAGCTCTGACGGCTCCTCGTTGGCGGTGCGCGTGCCCGCCGCACCCGCCGTTGCCCCCGTGGCCACCACGGTGCCGGCCGGTGTAGTCACGCCCGCGGGTGCCGCGCTGCACGCCATGGTCCTCGACCCCAGCACCCACGTCCTCGCGGCCGTTGCTGACTCCCCGACGAGGTTGCTGCTGTTCAACGCCGACGCGCTTGCGGCCCCTGTACGCACTGTCGCGCTGCCCGCGCCGGCGGCGCAGCTGGCGCTGAGCGCTCCGGGCGGTCCGTTGCTGGTCGCGGTACCAGGCGCGCTGCTGCGGGTCGATCAGCGCACCGGCGCCGTCGCGAGCACCAAGGTAGACGCGGACGTTCGCTCGGCCGTGCAGCTGTCCGACGGCCGTGTCGCCCTCGGTACCGCGACCGGAGCGGTGCTCGTACTCGGTATCGATGGCGTCGTGGCGCAGCGCATCACCGGGCTGGCGGAGACGGATGTGCTGATCGACACCCCACGCGGTCTGGTGGCGCTGGACCGCAAGCAGACCGCGGTTCAGGCGGTGGACGTCGGTAAGGGCACGCTCGGGGAGAGCTTGCGCGCCGGCGAGGGCGCCACCAACGCCGTCGCCGACCGCTTCGGACGGGTGCTGGTCACCGACACCGCGGGCGGTGCACTGTTGGCGTTCTCGACCGGCCCCTTATTGCTGCGGCAACGCTTTCCCGTCCCCGGAGCCCCGTACGCGCTGGCCTACGACCCCAAGACCGACCTTGCCTGGGTGACGCTGACCGAGCGCAACCAAGTGGTGGGTTATGACGTCGCCGGAGGCGAACCGGTGGAGCGGTACCGCTTCCCGACAGTCACCCAGCCCGATGCGGTGGCCGTGGACGCCAATACGGGTGCAGTCCTCGTCGCATCAGCGGCCGGTCGGGGAATCCAACGCATCGAACCCGCGGGAGGCAGCCGGTGACCGAGTACGAGTACCACCCGCTGCGGTTGCCGCCGAACGTTTCCCGTGTGACGGCATCGATCCGGCTGTCCATCGAGGCCGAGTTCGGCGGCTGGGAGCTCTCCCAGGTCCGCCTGTACCCCGACGGCACCCGAAAGGTGTTGCTGCGACGACGGAAGACCACGCCGCCGTTACCCACGCCGAGCACCTGAGGAGGTCCGTTGTACCGCCTGCTCTTTGCGCTCCTGCTGCGTCGGCTGCCTCCGGAAACGGCGCACGCCTTCGGCTTCGGGCTCATCAGGGTGGCAGCGAGCGTGGCGCCGGTGCGCTGGATGATGCGCACGGTGCTCACGGTGCGTGATCCGGTGTTGCGCAACACCGTTTTCGGCGTTGACTTTGCTCTTCCGCTGGGTTTGGCCGCCGGCTTCGACAAGAACGCCGAGGGTGTCGATGCTTGGGGCGCATTGGGTTTCGGCTGTGTCGAAGTCGGCACGGTCACCGCCCACGCCCAGCCCGGCAACCCCAAGCCGCGCATGTTCCGCCTGGCAGCCGACCGCGCCATTATCAACCGGATGGGCTTCAACAACCATGGGTCCGGTGCCGCGGCAGATGCTTTACGGGCCAGGCGTTCCCGGCTGCCGGTGGGGGTGAACATCGGCAAGACCAAGGTGGTGCCCGCCGCGGCGGCCGCGGCGGACTACGCGCATAGTGCCCGACTGCTCGCCCCCCTCGCGGACTATCTGGTGGTCAATGTCAGCTCCCCCAACACACCGGGGCTGCGCGACTTACAGGCGGTGGATGCCCTGCGTCCGCTGTTGAGCGCGGTGTTGGAGGTGGTGTCCATCCCCGTTTTGGTCAAGATTGCCCCGGACCTCTCCGACGCCGACGTGGACGCCGTGGCCGATCTGGCGGTGGAGCTGGGTCTCGCCGGCATCGTCGCCACCAACACCACGGTTTCCCGCGCAGGACTGCGCAGTGACGCCGGCAGCTGTGGCGCCGGTGGCCTGTCCGGGGCTCCGCTGGGGCGACGATCGGTCGAGGTGCTGCGGCGTCTGCATGCGCGCGTGGGCAGCGAGCTTGTCCTCGTGTCCGTCGGCGGCATCGAAACCGCCGCCGACGCCTGGGAGCGAATCACCGCCGGCGCCAGCCTCATTCAGGGCTACACCGGGTTCGTCTACGCCGGCCCGTTCTGGGCGCGCATGATCCATCGGGGGCTTGCGCGGCGGGTGCGCCAGGGTGGGTTCGCCACCATCGCGGACGCCGTGGGCAGCGCCGCACAAGGCTAGGGTCAGGGCATGGGACTGATAGACATCCTCACGCTGCCGATCCGGGTCACTGTCGCCACCACACAGGCGGCGCTGGGGATGGGGCAACTGGCCTCCCCCGATGGTCCGCTGCGGCGCAAGGGCGGTTACGCCGACCAGCTCAACACGCTCATCGAGCTCGCCGATCGCTTGAACAAGTTGTTGGCTGATCCCAAGGGCCCCGTCGCCCTGGTCAACAATCTGGCCGCGCTCACCAGCGACGACCGTCCCTTGGGCAAGGCCATCGCCTCCGGTGGGGCGTTGGACCGCATACTCGCCGAGGACGGCGTGGTGAATCGGTTTACCAATCATGGTGGACCCGTCGACCACCTGCTGTCCGAGGACGGGGCGCTGGAAAGGCTGCTGTCGGCCCAGGGACCGCTGGATCGCCTGTTGTCCGAGGGTGGTGCACTGGACCGCATCACCCAGCAGGAGGGGCTGCTCGAGCAGTTGCTGTCCCGCGGCGGTCCGCTGGACCGGCTGCTGGCCACCGGCGGCGCGCTGGACCGCATCACCGAGCAAGGCGGGGTTCTGGAGCTCCTACTGCGCGAGCAGGGTCTGGCGGACCGGCTGCTCGCCGAGAACGGTTTCGTGGAGAAGCTGACGGCCGAAGGCGGCACCCTGGATCAGCTGCTGCGCCTCGGTGACGTGCTCAACCACCTGCAGGAATCGGTGCTGATACTCAATCGGGCCGTCGGACCACTGGGTGAGCTGGCCAATCGGGTCCCCAGCTCGCTGCTGCGCCGCCGTGGTGGCGGCGAGATTGCGCGACCGCACGAGATCTCATCGAGCTGAGCCCGTGTGGCCGGCGCCGTCCACGACCTGCAGTACGGTCAGGGGACGTACGAACTACTAGTTATTTCTAGTAGTTCGTAGGTCTGCGGTAAGTACACCAGAAGCGCACGGACCGTCCGTCAGCAGTGACGCAGGAAGTGGTCGAGCACGCGCACCCCGAACTTCAAGGCGTCTACCGGAACCCGCTCATCCACTCCATGGAACAGCGCCGCGAAGTCCAGCTCAGGTGGCAAGCGCAACGGGGCGAACCCGAAGCAACGCATGCCCAGTTTGGCGAAGGCTTTAGCGTCGGTGCCGCCGGAGAGCATGTAGGGCACCATGCGCGCGTCTGGGTCCTGCGCCATCAGGGCGTCGTTCATGGCGTCGACCAGCTCGCCGTCGAAAGTCGTCTCGTACGGCTCGAGGTTGGCGACCCACTCGCGCTGGATGTCCGGGCCGATGAGCTCGTCCACCTCCCGCTCGAAGGCGGCGAGGCGCCCCGGCAGTACCCGGCAGTCGACGACGGCCTCCGCGCTGGCCGGGATGACGTTGGCCTTGTAGCCGGCCTGCAACATGGTCGGGTTCGCCGTGTCGCGCAGGGTTGCCCCGACGATGCGGGAGATAGGCCCCAGCTTGGCCAGGGTGCCGTCGAGATCCGGCGAGTCCGGATCGAGGTCAAGACCGGTCTCCTCGCCGACGACGGCGAGAAACTCGCGGACGCTGTCGGACATCACCAGGGGGAAGGTGTGGTTGCCGAGTTTGGCGACGGCTTCGGCCACCTTGGTGACAGCATTGTCGCTGTGTAGGAACGAACCGTGCCCCGCGTTGGCGGTGGCCCGTAGCCGCATCCAGGCGATTCCCTTCTCCGCGGTCTCGAGCAGGTACAACCGCCGGTCGGTGCCGTCGGGGCGGGCAACGGTGAGCGAGAAGCCGCCGACCTCTCCGACGGCCTCGGTGCAGCCATCGAACAGCTCGGGCCGGTGCTCCACCAGCCAGTGCGAGCCGTACTTGCCGCCCGCCTCCTCGTCGGCCAGGAAGGCGAAGACGAGGTCGCGCGGAGGTATGGTGCCCTCGGCTCTGAACTGGCGGGCGACGGCGATCATCATCCCGACCATGTCCTTCATGTCCACCGCGCCCCGGCCCCAGAGGTAACCGTCCTTCACCGCGCCGGAGAAGGGGTGCACCGACCAGTCGGCGGGTTCGGCGGGGACGACATCGAGGTGCCCGTGCAGCAGCAGTGCACCACGGGTGGAGTCTTCGCCTCTCAGCCGCGCGAACACGTTGGCGCGGCCGGGGGCGCCGGACTCCACCTGCGCGGTCTCGTACCCGACCTCCTCGAGCTGGCGGACCACCCAGTCGGCGGCTTCCTGCTCCCCCACCACGGTGGCCGGATCGCCGGTGTTGGTGGTGTCGATGCGGATCAGCTGGCTGGCCAGGTCGACGACCTCGGCCTCAGCGCGCGTCTCGTTGGCCGTTGCGTTGGGTTCCACGGCGTCTTCCTACCACTGGTCGGCCGGTGGTGGTTGCGGCCAGGCGGTTTGGGTGCCAGGGCACGTGTCGGCTAACCTTGCCCGGCGCACGGGGATGGTTGCCCGTGCCCGGTCCGAGTGGCGGAATGGCAGACGCGCTAGCTTGAGGTGCTAGTGCCCTATTAACGGGCGTGGGGGTTCAAGTCCCCCCTCGGACACACCAATTCCCGCTGCACGCCAGGCGGAGTAACCATCGGAGTCGAGTTCTGCGCGGACGAATGTCGGCTGGCTCAGCCGTGCGCCGCTGCACGTAGTGGCGCAACGTCAGCCCAAGCTTCAGTCGTCGATGGCGAGCATGTCTAGACCGTCATCGGTGCTCGACGCGCCCGCAGCACCTCGACCAGCACCGGCACCAGCGACACCACGACGATCAGGACCAGAATGATCTCGATGTGGTCCCGGACCAGGCCGACGCCGCCCAGGAGGTAGCCCAACGTCGTGACCCCTACTCCCCAGACCACACCGCCGACGACGTTGTAAGCCAGGAAGGTTCGGTACGGCATGCCCGACGCGCCGGCGACCACCGGAGCAAACGTGCGCACCACCGGGACGAAGCGGGCCAGCAGGATGGTCCGCGCGCCGTAACGCTCGAAAAATCCGCGGGAACGCTCCACATAGGACCGTTTGAACAGCCGTGAGTCCGCACGCTGGAACAAGGCCTGCCCCGCTCGCTTGCCGATGAGGTAGCCAACCTGGTCACCCACGATCGCCGCGACCGGTACCAGCACGAGCAGCAGCCACAGCGGCGCAAACGGAGCCGGTCGGGCCGCGAACAGCCCCGCGGTGAACAGCAGCGAGTCCCCCGGTAGGAAGAATCCCACCAACAGGCCGGTCTCGGCGAACACCGCGGCCAGCACGCCCGCCAGCCCGAGGCTGCTCAGCAGGGTTGCGGGATCGAGAACGCCAGGTCCTAAGGACAGCGGCACGTCAGCTCCATGGGTCGGTGGCAGTCGACCGCCGACTCTGCCCAACGCGCGCTGTGAGGACGCTGAGTACAGAGCTTCAGCGTCGCGCTGCTGAACCACTGGGCCTACGCGCTCGTTCTCCGCCGAGCGTCCGAAAGACCACGCCGAGCGGCCACAGTGCCTGGGCACCGGCCACGCACCGCTCACTCAGGCCGGTCAGCGCGCCTCCGCCGAGCTCCACGAACAACCACACCAACAGCGCCAGCAGGACAGTTGTGGCCAGGAACGCGCTCTGCCTGCTCGGCACCCTTGAGGCGGCAGGCCATAAGGCGAGGGCGATGAAGCCCACCGTGGCCGCAGGGATGTGCCCGCTGGATGGCTGCGGCAACAGCGCGACCGCCACGGTGGCCCCACCCCCGACGGCGAGCAGGACGCGCCCCGCGGTTGCGGCCTCGGTGAGACCCGCCGCGGTCGCCAGGTGGCAGCTGCCGAGCAACGCCAGGCCGACGGTCATGATCCATCGGTCCGACGCACCATGTTCGGCCAACGCACTGATCGTGTCTCGGACACTGTGGTAACTCGGCGGCTGACGGCTGGCCGCCACCGTCCAACCACCGATCAGCGCGAACGGAGCCACGCCAGCGGAAAGCACCGCCCATCTGCGCATATCCGCGAGTCTGCCGCATCGCGCGCAAGCACCCCGTACCGTCGAAGGCAACACCGGCACGGAGGAGACCTGATGCGCACGCCCCGGCGATGCCTGAGCACTCTGATTCTGGCCGTCGTGACCGCTGTGACCGCTGTGGCCCTGACCGCGTGCTCTTCCGGTGGCACCGGAGCTCCACCGCCCACCGCCGCCGCCTCAGCTCCCGCGGTCCCGGCGAATCCGGCCACCACCATCACCGCCACGAACTTCGACTTCGGCGCACCGATCACAGTTGCCCCCGGGGCCTCGGTCACTTTCGTCAACAACGACGAGACGCGGCACAACGTCACCTCCGACAAGGACAAGGAGTTCGCCTCGCCCACCGTGGTGAAGGGCACGACCAGCTTTACCGCGCCGAGCACCCCGGGCAGCTACCCGTTTCACTGCACCTTTCATACCGTCATGCACGGCACGCTGATCGTGAGGTAGGCCCCGGTACGGTAAGGCCTCGTGACTGCCCGGGTATCTGCGAGGTGGCGGCACGCGTCACGGGTACGTCTGGTACTCCTGCTGGCTCTGTTGCTGGTGGCCACGGGTGTCGCTATGGCCGTTCGTTTGCCCGGACCCGTGCAGATTCGCGGTTGGGCGGACCACGTGGGCCCAAGTTTTCCCCTGGTGTTCCTGGTGTGCCACGCAGTCATCACCGTGGCCCCATTTCCCCGCACAGTGCTGACCTTGGCCGCCGGGTTGCTGTTCGGTCCGCTCACCGGAGTCAGCATCGCGCTGACCGCTACCACCGTCAGTGCCGTTCTCGCGTTGCTCCTCGTGCGCAAGTTGGGCCGCGATGCCGTCGCGGAACGGTTGCGCCACGGCGCTCTACAGACGGTGAATACGCGCTTGGCGCAACGGGGTTGGCTCGCAGTGACCTCGCTGCGTCTCATTCCGCTGGTGCCCTTCTCGGTGCTCAACTACTGCTGCGGGGTGTCCGCCATCCGGTTGAGGCCCTATGTGCTGGCCACCATCGTCGGCATCGTGCCTGGCACCGTGGCAGTGGTGCTGTTGGGTGATGCGATCGCGGGACGCACGTCGCCTGCGTTGCTGGGAGTCTCGGCGGCCTGTGCTGGTGTCGGACTGCTCGGCTTGCTTGTTGACGCGCGGCTCGGCGTCAAGCCGACAGCCTAGTCAGTGCCAAGACAAGACCTGTCAATTGTCTTGGCTGATGAATATGGTCTCCGCGGCGGCGGGGGCCAGTTCTCAGCTCAGCCGCGTTTACGATGAACTGGCGAAAATGAGCGATCTGGGATCAGAGGGGCAAGGTGAAGGCGAACGATGCGTTTCAACCCGCCGCCCAATTGGCCTCATCCGCCCTGGGATTGGATGCCGTCGCCAGGGTGGGAGCCTGATCCTGCGTGGGGACCTCCCCCGCAGGGCTGGCCGCTGTGGGTGGCCGATGACCAGTCCAGCCCCTACGGCTCCCTGCCGGCAAAGGCCGATGGGTCGAAGACCGGGCTCGTCATCGGCGCCGTTGCCGTGGTACTTCTCCTGCTTGTCGGGGCCAGCATCGGCGGCTACTTCCTACTGCGAACGAGCAGTCCGTCGACCACTGCGACGCCGGCGGTCACCAGCGAACCCGCCATCGCGAGTACTACCGCGGCTTCCCCGTCCGACTGCTCCCGGTCGAGCAGCGTCGGTACCAAGACCAACCCGAACTCGATCGGCGCGCGGGCCAAGGTGGCTGACTACTGCGTGAGCGTCATCCGCGTCGTCAAGGACGCTACCGCCGAGGTCCTGGCCGCTGACCGGTCCAATGCGCGCCCGAAGAACGGCCAGTTCATGGTGTTGACGCTGGCGGCGACCTACACCGGGAACACCCAAGGCGATACCTACCTCGACGTGTTCCTCAAGCTCCAAGGCGGCGACGGCCACGAGTACGAGGACACCGACTGCGATGCCAACGTCGTGAACGCGCTGATCGACGCCGACAAGTTGCCTCCTGGCCAGTCGCTGTCGGCAGGGGTGTGCCTGGACGTGCCCGCCGCCGCGGTGCAGGGCGGCGTGATCGAGCTGGATGGCTATCAGAGCGCGGACAAGGTGTTCTGGCAGCTGGGCTAGCGGCACGGCCAGCAGCGCCCGGCGACGCTGCTGTTGCCGCAAACCGAGAATGACGCGATGGCGACGGTGGTCAAGGCTGACATGTGGATATACTTCTGACAATGCCATATGCTTGACCTTTGGAGGTGAGCTGTCATGTTCGTGTTGACCATCGACCAGCGACGCAGCCGCCGGGATGCCGACCGCGTGCCCGACCTGCTCGAGCATCTGTCGCCAACGCCGGTGGTGCGGCGCTTCGAGCGCACCGCAGGCGACGAGGTGCAGGCGGTGCTCAACGACCCGGTCGCAGTGGTGTCCGTCACGCTGGACCTTGTCCGGCAAGCCCGATGGAGCGTGGGAATCGGGATCGGCCCGGTCGAACACCCCTTGCCGGCAAGCACTCGCGCCGGTCGCGGGCCGGCATTCGAGCACGCCCGTGTCGCCGTGGAACGCGCCAAGTCCGCGGTCACCCATCTGGCGGCCCGCGGCTCCGAGCCGGCACCGGTCCTCGCGGTGGCTACCGTGCTCGACCTGCTGGCCCTGCTGGTGCAACGCCGCTCCCCCGAAGGCTGGGCGGCGGTGGAGTTGGTTGCGCGGGGACATACGCAGAGCAGCGCCGCCGAGTTGCTAGGAGTGAGCAAACAAGCAGTGTCCCAACGTATTCGAACGACAGCCTGGCAGCAGGAGGAGTCCGGCCGCGAACTGGCCGCGACCTTGCTCGCGGAGGCCGACCGATGATCGTCGCGGTGATCGCGCTGGTCTTGCTCGGCGTCGCAGCCGTGTTGCCTACTGCGCTGAGCAGGGCGCGGCGGGAGTCGTGGCTACCGCCCGCCGCGCAACTGGTGCTCTTGGCGACCGCCGGCGTGCTGGCCCCGCTCCCCCATCACCTCACCGGGTTCCCGCGGGCCGCTGCGGTGGTGCTCGGGGTGGCCGCCGCAGCCGGTGGGGCCAGTCCCCTCGTCCGTGCGGTGTTCCGCCTGGCCGGACGCGGCCAGTCTTCCGCGCTGCGTCCCCAGAACGCGCTGCGCGGTGGTGGGGTGATCGGAGTGCTCGAGCGCGCCAGTGTCGCCGTCGCGATTCTCGCCCACTGGCCGGCGGGGATCGCCATCGTCCTCGCCGTCAAGGGCTTGGCGCGGTACCCGGAACTGCGCGATGCCAAGGTGTCCGAGCAGTTCATCATCGGCACGTTCACCAGCGTGCTGTGGGCGGCCGGTTGTTCCGGAGTGGTGGTGGCGCTCATCGGGTGATGTGATGGACCGTATGGCTAAAGACAACCCACTGCAGAACGTCAGCTTCCCCAGCAACGGCTCCACCGCGCACGGCTACCTGGCCCTGCCCGAGTCGGGAAGCGGCCCCGGAGTCATCGTCATCCAGGAATGGTGGGGCCTGGTCAGCCACATCGCCGATGTGACCAACCGTCTGGCCGCCGAGGGTTTTGTAGCCTTGGCTCCCGACCTGTACGGCGGCACCACCACCCATGACTCGGACGAGGCCGGCGAGCTGATGCAGAAGCTGCCCGTGCAGAGCGCGGCGCGTGACCTCAGCGGCGCCGTGGACTTCCTCCTCGGCCACGAGGGCGTCACCGGCTCTGCGGTCGGCGCCGTCGGGTTCTGCATGGGCGGTGGCTTCGTGTTGGTTCTCGCCGCCCAGCAGGGAGACCGCATCGCCGCCGCGGTGCCCTTCTACGGCGTGCTTTCTGGCGACCTCCCTGATTTCTCTGCCTTGACTGCACCCGTGCAGGGTCACTTCGGGGAGAACGACGACTTCTTCCCCGCCGACCAAGCCCGAGAGCTGGCGACCACCATCGAGCAGCAGTCCGGCCATGCTCCGGAGTTTCACTTCTACCCGGCCGGACACGCGTTCTTCAACGACGAGAACCTGCTTGGCACCTACGACGCCGAGGCGGCCCGCGTCGCCTGGCAGCGCACTGTGGAGTTCCTGCACGCCAAGCTCGACTGAACCCGCGTTGGTCAAGTGCGGACGGCGCACACCCTCTAGCATCGCCGGTATGGCAGAGGACACGACGCACGAGGTGCTCATCGTGGGGGCCGGCTTTGCCGGTATCGCCACCGCAATGCAGCTGGCACGGGACGGGGTGCGGGTGCTGCTGATCGACAAGAACAACTATCACCAGTTTCAGCCGCTGCTCTACCAGGTCGCCACCGCGCAGATCTCGGTGTCCGATGTGGCCCGGCCGTTGCGCGGGATCTTCCGCAAGGACAAGTGCGTGCAGGTCAAGACCGCCGAGGTGGAATCTGTCGACGCTGCCAACCGCACGGTGACGACGGCTGACGGATCGACCTACCGCGGGCAGATCCTGGTGCTCTGCGCTGGTGCCGAGGCGAACTTCTTCGACACCCCCGGCGCCAAGGAGCACGCTTACCCGCTGTACTCGGTGGACGATGCCGCCAAGCTGGCCTCGCGTATGCTGGGTGCACTCGACAGCGCCGACAGCGTCCCGCACCAGGTCGGCGAGGGCGGGTTGGACGTCGTGGTCGTCGGGGGCGGCCCGACCGGGGTGGAGACCGCGGGTGCGCTCGCGGAGAGTGTCAAGTACGTGGTGTCGGAATACTTCTCCCCCGAGTTCGCCGACGCCTGCACCGTATACCTGGTCGACATGATCCCGAAGGTGTTGGCTCCGTTCACCGAGAAGTCGCAGACCTATGCACACAAGCGGCTTACTGAGATCGGGGTGCAGGTCAGGCTGGGTACCGGGGTTTCCGAGGTCACCAAGGACGGGGTGACCCTGGCCGACGGAACCAGAATCCCCAGCCGGGTCGTGGTCTGGGCGGGTGGGCTGAAGGCAGGCAAGATGCTCGCCACGTCCGGGTTACCGCAGGGCAAGGGCGGGCGCATCGACGTATCCCCGGACCTCACGGCCCCGGGCTTCGACGGTGTGTACGTCTTGGGCGATGCCGCCAACATCACCGACGCCAAGGGGCGCCACCTGCCGCAGCTCGGCTCGGTCGCGCAGCAGTCTGGCAAGTGGGCCGCCCGCAACATC
>JALYVL010000240.1 GCA_030853285.1 Actinomycetota bacterium
CCGATGAACGGGATGAGCGCGCCCCAAGCGCCCAGCACGATCAGCAGGAAGCCGCTGAGGGCGCCCCGCGTGCGCGGGATGCGCATGGCACCACCGCGGCGGCGTCGGGGCGTGTTGGATTCGGTCATGACGGCTCCTCCGTCTCGCTGTAACGCAGCTGAGGTCGGGTGTAAAACTAGCGCGCGACGTCGATCAATGCCCGATAAGCGAGCGCGTGTCTGTTCGACCTGCGCCGGTGCGCCGGTCGATCTATCGTCGAAGCACCCAGTCCCTACTCCTGATGGAGACCTGCAGAGGGGAGCACCAGATGGGTGTCTACCGAGTCCTCTGGCTCGGCGCGGTCGGCGCGTTCGCCGTGACCGGCATTGTCGTCGCGGCAGTGTCGATGTCGGCGCCTGCGTTGATCTCCCTGAGCCTGTGCGCCGTGATCGTCGGTCCGCTGCTCGCCGCAGGCGTGCATGCGCAGGCCCACCCGGACAGCTCGACGCCGTTCGTCTACGTGCTCGGGTTCACGACGTCAACCGCCCTCGGGGCCGTCGCAGTCTCCGGGTTGATCGCTGCGCTGGGTGCGCTTGCCCTGCTTGGGGTGTTGCTGCTCGGGGTGATCTCACCGTCGGTCCTGCGACGGCTGGTGCACCGCAAGCCTCGTCCCGCGGACTTCGTTCCGGCGCCGCCCGGCCCGTCGGCGCCGTCCAACCGGTTAGCGTCGCAGCTGCCGACGCCGGCACCGAGGTACCTCTCGTTGAGCGATGCGGAGCTGTGTTGGCGGTGGCGGACCAGTTTCAACGCGCTGCTGCACACGACATCGGTTGCTGAGCGCCTCCGCTTGATCGAGACACGCTCCGCCCTGCTCGATGAACTCGCCCGGCGCGACCCGGAAGGGTTCGGCCGCTGGATCAGTAGTGGGGCACGCGCGGCGAGCGATCCAGCACGCTTCCTCACCCCGCACCGCGAAGTCCACCCACCTCAGCACCCCGACCGGTAGTCGAGCGGCACTAGAAGCGGTACCGCGCGAGCCGCAGACCTCCGCGGTCCTTGTCCTCGTTCAGCGACAGCAGCGCAGGCACCATCTCGCTCGTGACGAGACCGGTCTGCGCCGTCACCTCGTCGATGATCGGGAACGTCATGCTGATGTTCTGCGGGGTGTCGATGAGCACGGTGAGCATCGGAACGTGACGGCCGAGCTGAAACAGCTTGTCACCGTGCGGCGGATGATCACCGTGAAACCCCCAGATTCCGCGCAGGGCGGTCACCCCACGACTCGCCGGGCTCGCCCGTAGACGCCGGATGAGCTCGCGATGCACGGGCTTGCCCTCGTGCAGCGCCGACGCCGAGGTGTACACCATGATCTTCTGCCACAGCCCGAGACCGTGCTCGTCGACCCTGGGCAGCGACTGCGGCGCCCGCAGCAGCTCACCGTCGCGCTTGCACACCCTGATGCGTTCGAGCGTGATCAGCGGCCGCTCCAGGAGCCCACCGAGTTCGGGAAGCACCGTGGCAATGCGCGCGCCGGAACCCACGGCGATGATCATCACCGGAACCGCGGCGTTGCGGTCGACGAAGCGTGCACGCTCCCGGTGGCCGTGCACGGTGCCGTCCACGCCGAGCAGCGCCGTAGCGCCCGCAATTCCTCGCCGGTGCAGTAGCTCACAGATGGCCACGTAGGCGGGCGTGCCTCCCGCCCGTTCCTGCCGGCCCACGTACATCGTCAGCTTGGTGGCCTCGCCCAGCTCCTCGGGCAGCTCGACGGGCCCGATCGACCCGCGCAGCAACCGTGCGCGCTCCAAAGTCAGCAGGCCACGACGGGCGATCTGCTGCACGTCGCCCAACAGGTTCTCGACCTTGTCCCGGCTGTCCACAGCGACAGCAACGACGGGCGGGTCTTCGGAAAGACTCAACGACTGATCGGTCCTTAGTTGATGCCGCAACCCGAAGCCGCCTGCGCCCCGGAGCAGGACGCTGGTTGCTACCTCGCGGCGGCCGTACAGGTCGAGGAGAGCATCGGCGAGAAACGCGTTCTCCGTGCGTTGGCGCTCCCCGAAATACGCCGTCAGCTTGAGGCAGTCCTCGTTCACAGGTGCGCTCCGATCACTTGCCCGAGAATGGCGGCCGCCACCCCCAACACCACACTGACCCCGAGGTTCGCCCCGGCAATCAGCAGTTGTCGCTCCTCGCCGAGCCGTTGCGTCTCCAACATCCACGTCGAGAACGTGGTGTAGGAGCCCACCGCTGCCGTCCCGGCCACCAGCGCCACGTCATGACTCAGGGCAAGCCCACTGAGCAGACCGAGCAACAGGGCCCCGCTGAGGTTCACCGTGAGGGTCCCCCACGGCAGCGCGCGCCCGAAACGACCGACGACGGTCTTGTCCACCAGAAACCGCAGCACCGACCCCACACCGCCGATGAGCACGACCAAGATCCAGGTCAGCACACTCATGCAGTAACCCGCGTCCGCCGCACGAGGGCTGTCGCGAGGTACACGGCAGCCAGACCGCTGAGCACGCTCGCACAGGTATAGCCGAGGGCCAGCCCGTAGGCGTGGTGGTCGAGCATGTTCACGGTCTCCACTTGCATGGTGGAGAAGGTGGTGAGGCCGCCGCAGAGCCCCGTCCCGAGCAACGGTCGTCGGTAGCTGGACAGCGGTAGCCGTTCCAGCAGGCGAGTGGTGAAGTAACCGAGAAGGAACGCTCCGACAACGTTCACCGCGAACGTCGGCCAGGGCCACGCGGTCGCGTCCGCGGTGAACACCGTCGCGATCATCGCGCGTACCGCTGTCCCCACGGCTCCGCCTGCGAAGATGGCAGCCAGCTCGCGGCGGTCGAGACCGAGCATCAAGACCCCCTGCCGACGGTGTCGAACTCGTGTGCACGCGGTGCGCCCCGGGCAGCCGATGCTAACCGGTGACCCTCGCGGCGTGTGTCGTCGCTACTGCGCGCCTGCCAGCACGCCGCGTCGACTTCGAATTGCGCCGACGTCGACGCGGTGGTCGGGTGGAGGGATGAAGCTGAACTGGTTGAGCCCTTCCACCCACGGCGGCGGCTCCAAGGTGAGCGTCGCGTTAGATGCGAGCCGACTCGACGAGTCAGGCGCCCACGAGGTGGAGCTGCGCTGGCAAGCCCAGGAACGCATCCTGGCCGATGTCGGTGCCCCAGAGCCGATGGTGCAGGCGGCACGCGAGGCGGTGCTGGCCCCCACCGGACACGGCGGATCAGTCGGCAAGCTCGTGGTCGCCGGTGCCGACGGGGTGCTGCTGGACCTGGTCCTGCCGTCTTGCTCGGTGCGCTGCTCGCCACCGACGCCGGCATCACGCTGCTGAACCCGACGGACATCGAGCTGGCCGACGGGATCGGTGCGCTGCTGCGTTGGTCGGACCGCGCCACCCCGCACAGCCACACCGCCAGCATGCCCGGTCACGGCGAGGCACCTTTGCAGGGCCACCGCGGATAGCGGTGGCCAGTGGGGTGAGGCCGGCGGTTCTGGCGTACAGATCGAGGCGGTCGGCCGGGCGCGCTGGGCGGCGACGTTGTAGGCAGCGGGAGCTCACGATGACCATGACCACCCGACGCGGCCCGGGTTGGCGGAGTCACTGACGGGCGGTCGCCGTCGCGCGGTCGCTGACCGTGATACGCAGCGACGCGGTTGGGCCAAAGATAGGT
>JALYVL010000241.1 GCA_030853285.1 Actinomycetota bacterium
CCGGATCTCCGCCGGAAAGTTCGGCTGCGTCGCCAGGTCGTTCCCGAACGCTGCCGCCTCGGAGGTGAACCGGTCCCCGGCGAGCTGCATCCCATCGCCGGAGTCACCGGCAAAACGAATGACCACTCGATCGATGTCGATGCTCTCGCGCGGAAGTCCGGTATCGGAGGAAGTATCGGTAGTCATCGGGAAAGGACCCCTTCCGGGCCATGGACGTCCTGAGTGCGCAACGGGCGCTTCTCCCGTCAGCAAGACCAGTTCACTGGACGATACGTGCATGACGTTCCATGCTGCACGCGGGCAGTATGGCCTCGGATGTATGTTATCGCGGCTCATAGGTTCGGTTCTCGGGACGTGTCCGAGAACACGGAGTCACCGCTTGCTGATTTTGGTCCGCATCGCTTCGAGGCGGGCCACGAACTCGGGCGACTCCATGGAGGAGATCTGCGGAGCAAGCTCGGTGGTCAGTGCGGCCGCGTGCTGCTCGAGATCGATGACGCCCGGTACTGCGGTGGCGCGCATGCTGGCTTTCGTCGCGAGTACCAGCTCACGTGGCGCGGCAGCGGGGGCCGCGCACAGTTGGACCGCCCCAGCGACAACGTCGTCATGCTTGGCCAGTGCCAGGCCGTTGCGGACGGCAGCGTCGGCATCGAAGATCTGAGCGAACAGCACGCTCGCTCGGGCGGCCGACGGGCCGATGGCTCGTTGCAGCATCCAGGTCATGCCGCCGCCGGGATGCAGGCCCAACTGGAGGAAGCGCGCATCGAAACGGCCCCTGGGACCGACCAGACGCACGTCCGTGGCCAGCGCAAGATTCATGCCTGCGCCCACCGCTGCGCCGTTCACGGCGGCCACCGTAGGCAACGTGCAGTTGGCCACCGCGAGAAAACCGGCGTAGATGCGGCGCAGTCCTTCCTCCTTGGCCGCACCGAGGGCGGTGAGGTCCGCTCCCGCGCAGAAGGCCGGCGCGGCGCCGGTGACCACCACTGCGTGTACGTCTTGGTTCGACTCGCAGTCGGCCACGGCGGCGGCCAGTCCTTCGGACAGCGCCAAAGTCAGGGCGTTGCGCCGCTCGGGATCGCTGACTGTGATCACCGCGACGTGGTCTTCGAACTGGGTGTGCACGCCGACGGAGGGGCTGGCAGCAGTCATTCCCGTATCCTGCCAGGACTACCCTCGTCGACGTGCAGACCAGGGTCCAGATCGACGGTGCGACGCTCGCTGTGCATGTGCTCGACCTGGGACTGGCGTGCTGCGGAGTCGAGGTGATGGCCGCCATGCACGACGGGTCGCGGATGCCCGCCGGGGCGGAGGAAGTAGTTGATGCGCACGTCCTGCTGATCTCCGGCACTGTCACCGACGTGCTGGCGGGCGCAGTGCGCGCGGCCTACGCGGCGTTGCCCGAGCCGGGCTACGTGGTGTCCATCGGTGCGTGCTGCGCGACGGGAGGCCCTTACTGGGACTCCTACAGCGTCACCAAGGGCGTGGACCAGTTGGTACCGGTGCACGTCTCGGTGCCCGGGTGCCCGCCTCGGCCGGAGGCCGTGCTGGGTGGTTTGCGCGCGCTCGCCCCGCTGCTCGCCGTCCGGGCCCCCAGATGAGCGTCGGCGACCACGCGCTCGCCGCGGCACTGATGGCCGAGCTGGGCGCCGGGGCGGTGACGGAATCCTTCGGTCAGGCCACCGCGCATGTCCCGCTGGGCGACTGGGTTCGGGCGGCGGAGCTGGCCCACGAGGTACTGGGATGCACGATGTTCGACCATCTCTCGGTGCATGATCTCGGCACCCCCGCCGCCAGCGGCCGCGCATGGGAAGTAGTGGCACATGTAGCTGTGCCTGCGGGCTGCGCCGGACTCCTGCTGGCCACCAGCCTCGCCGTGGACGCTGTACTGCCGAGCATCACCGGTGTGTGGGCAGGGGCCGCGTGGCACGAACGCGAGGCCGCCGAGATGGCGGGCATCGAGATCTCCGGTCACCCGGATCTGCGACCGCTCCTGCTCGGCACCGGCGTTGGGATGCATCCGCTGCGCAAGGACGCGTTGCTGGTCGCCCGGGCGGTCCGTCCCTGGCCCGGGCGCATGGAGCCGGGGGAGGGGCCGGGTCGGGGCTCGGCAGGCCGTCGTCGGGCGAGTGCTCCCGGTGTTCCCCCCGAAGGCTGGGGTGAGCAGTGAGCGCGCCGACCGGACCCGTGCCGCAGCGTGGCCGTGGCGTGATCGCGCTGCTGGAGGCGAACTGCACCAGTTGCATGATCTGCGCCCGCGAGTGCCCTGATTGGTGCATCTACATCGAGTCCAGCACCGAAGCGCCGGACCGCGACCACGCGGGACGCTCCCGGGCGCGAGCGCGGCCGGTCCTGCAGAGGTTCGCCATCGACTACGGGCAGTGCCTGTACTGCGGGATCTGCGTCGACGTGTGTCCCTTCGATGCTCTGCACTGGTCGCCGGTGTACGACTACCCGGGCGTTGACGGGGCGGGCGAGTTGGCAACGCAGCACCTTGTTGCTGAGCGCGACGTGTTGTCCGAGCTCGTGGCTGCAGTACCGCCTCCGGTGCGCTGAGCGACGATCCAGGGAACTGACAGCGTTCGGAGCACGTTTTTCAGGCATGCACCCCCACCACCTCAACGGCATGAAGACGGCACTGCTGCTCGGGGGAATGTCCGCGCTCGTTGTGGTGATCGGCGGCCTGTTCGGCCGGACCGCATTGATCATCGCGGTCGTGCTGGCCGTCGGCATGAACGCCTACGCCTACTTCAAGTCCGGCACCCTGGCGCTTCGCGCGATGCACGCCCGTCCGATTACCGAGGCAGAGCAGCCCGCGATGTACGCCATCGTCCGGGAACTGGCCACCGTGGCCCGCCAGCCGATGCCCGCGCTCTACGTCAGTCCTACCCAAGCTCCGAATGCGTTCGCCACCGGAAGGAGCCCGCGGCACGCGGCCGTCTGCTGCACGGCGGGCATCCTCGAGCTGCTCGACGCCCGCGAGCTGCGCGCGGTACTGGGCCACGAGCTCTCCCACGTCTACAACCGCGACATCCTCATCTCCTCGGTTGCGGGAGCGCTGGCGTCGATCGTGACCGGCCTGGCCAACTTCGCGATGTTCGCGAGCTTCTTCGGTGGGGGCGGTGACGGCGAGAACCGCCCCAACCCACTTGTGCTCATGCTGGTGGCCCTGCTCGGACCGATTGCGGCCGGCGTGGTGCAGCTGGCGGTGTCCCGCTCACGGGAGTTTCAGGCCGATGCCTCCGGCTCGGAACTCAGTGGTGACCCGTTGGCGCTGGCGTCGGCCCTGCGGCGGCTGGAGGTGGGCACGCAGGCCGCGCCGTTGCCACCGGAGCCGAAGCTGACCACGCAGTCGCACCTGATGATCGCGAGCCCGTTCCGGGTGGGCGAGCGGGCCAGTCGGTGGTTTTCCACCCACCCTCCGATCGCCGAGCGGGTTGCCCGCCTGGAGGAGCTGGCCGGCCGCCAGCTGCCCTGAGGGGGCTCTCATGCTGTGTGAAAGCCGAATACACCCAGGATTTTTGTGCGAATGCGGCTTTCGCCCAACATGCGCCGCGCTCACACCGCGCCGAAGCTTCTGGCGATCTCCTGCACGTACTGCCCATAGCCGGACTTCGCCATCGCCGTGCCCAACCTCAGGCACTCCCCGGCGT
>JALYVL010000242.1 GCA_030853285.1 Actinomycetota bacterium
AACCGCCCCTGCGCCAGCACGCCGGCGACGCTGCCCGCGAACAAGTGCGGCTCGCCCGTCTCGATGCCCGCAAACACGCGCAAACCTGGGAACTCCTCGCGGCAGCGTTCGATGCTGGTCAGGTAGGCGGGCACGTCCAGCGGTTGGTACATCCGAGGCGCCCGGGGGCGGCGCCCGGGGACCAGGGGGCTGTCATCGGGCGCCCAGCTGGTGAAGTCGACGTGTTCGGTGAAGGACACCGCGGGAATGTCGAGCTCCACCGCCCGTGAGCAAGCGGCGCGCATCGAGGCGTGCGGTCCGGTGTCCCAGGAGAACTCGGAGTGCACATGCTCATCGGCGGGGCTGCGCCCCTGTGCGTGAAAAGGTAGGGGCAGGGGGCCTTTATCACGCACGAGCCGTCAGGCCCCTTGCACCAGCTTGAAGACGGAGCCGGTGGGGTCGGCCATCGTCCCGAGCCGGCCGAACGGGGTGTCCTCGGCGGGTTGCACGATGGTTCCGCCGAGCTCGACGGCCTGCGCCACCGCCGCGTCGGTGTCGTCGACGACGAAGTAAATGCTCCAGCCCGCGGGGAACTGCTCGGCGGGGAAACCGGAGACGTCCATGATTCCGGCCAGCTGGCCCTCGCCCTCACCGAGCGTGGTGTAGCGGAACTGGTCGGTGTCGCCGGCCACATGGGTGTCCCAGCTGAACACGTCGCGGTAGAACTGGACGGTGGCGGCGTAGTCGCGGGTGTGCAGCTCGAACCATCCGGGCGCGTTGGGCTCGGCGAGCACCTCGAACCCCTTGTGTGTGTCGGGCTGCCAGGCGCCGATGCCCGCGTGAGCAGGGTCGGTGAACACCGCCATGGTGCCCTTGTCCATCACCTGCATCGGCGGCATCACCACCGTGCCGCCGTGTTCGGCCACCGCGCGAGCGGTGGCTGCGGCGTCGGGGACATTGAGGTAGACCGACCACCCGTCCGGCATTCCCGCGCTGCCGTCGTTGCGCATGCAGCCGGCGACCATCCGGCCGTCGTAGTAGAAGTTGATGTACCCGCCGTATTCGGACCCGGCGTGCTCGGCCGTCCAGCCGAACAGGGCACCGTAGAAGGCTTCGGCCTTGTCGGTGTCGGTGGAGAACAGCTCAATCCAGCTCGGGGCGCCTACGGGGGCGGAGTCGCGGTACGGCATCAGTTGTCTCCTTGGTGGTGGGTTTGTCTGCGCGGTGGACGTACCGGTGCCGACCAAATCATCGCCTGGGCGCAAGGTCAACGACGGAGGAAATGAATTTCCCCACCTGGTGGTAGACCTCCCGGCTCTCCTGAGCCCACGGCAGCAGGAACGGGAAGACGTGAAACATGTCTGCGACCTCGTGAGCCTCGCAACGGATGCCGGCATCATCGAGTCGCTCGTGGAACGCGCGGATGGCATCACGGAAGATCTCGTCCTCGCCGTAAGCGAGGAACGTCGGCGGCCACAGCGACAAGTCCTGGTGCAGCAGCGACACGGCAGGATCCCGAGGATCGAACCCATGCAGGTAAGGATTGGTGGGTACATTCCACGGAAGCACGTCCAGTGCGGCATTCTCACTGACCGAAGGTTCGTTCAGGGTCAGGCTTACCTCGGGTGAAAACAGCACGACGGCGTCAGGCAGTGGAGTGCCGCCCAGTACGCAGTCGTTCAGCACGCTCCCGACCAATCCTCCGCCGCCGGAATCCCCGGCAAGGAAGAGCCGTCCCTGAGGCGTCCCTTCGCGTATCAGGGTGCACATAACCGTGATGATGTCCTGCGTCGCAGCCGGATACGGAAACTCCGGCGCCAGACGGTAGTCGGGGGCGAACACCTCGCAGCGGGTCACTCGCGCGAGGTGGGCCATGAATAGGGCGTACATGCTCGGCGAGGTTCCGATGTAACCGCCACCGTGGAGATACACGATCGTGCCGATCGGCTCACGGTCGGCGTTGTGATCGTCGGGGGTGCGGAACCACAGCCCGGGCACGTCGTCGACATGACTGGACGTCATCTTGACTCGCTGGGCCCTGACGAATGGCGGAAGGACCGCGCGGCTCACGTCGTCGAGCAGGCTTTCCAGCGCTCTGAACTCGTCAATGGGCAGCGATGTCATGTACCCCATCAGCGAACGCACGAGCTCACGGGTTGACGCAACGGCGATATTGCGCAACGGAGACGCCGGCCCCCGCCACGGTGCCCGCAACGTGGTGCGGGCAAGCGCCGCGACAAATGTACCGCCGAGCCCGACGGCGTCGACAGCGGCGATCGGGGCGCTCGCCACCTGTACGCCCGACCGAGATGCCATGACCACGGTGCTCGACTGTACCGGGGCGGCAGTAACCGGACCGGCAGCCGCGGCCGATCGGCGTCTGGGCCTCAGGCGCCCTGCAGCACGCCGAGGAACGCGCCCAGTGCCCGTAGGCCCGGCGTCGACGTCGGGGTGATGCGCCGCAGCAGCGGTGAGTGCACCAGGTAGGCGGTGTGCATCGCGCGGGAGATCGCCACGTTGAGCCGGTTGCGCGACAGCAGGAACTCGACGCCGCGCGGTAGGTCCTCGCCGCTGGACGTGGTCATGCTGATGATCACGACGGCGGCCTCGCGGCCCTGGAACTTGTCCACTGTCCCCACCGGGACCTCGTCGAACCCGGCATCGTGCAGGGCGCAGCGCAGCGCGGTTACCTGACGGTTGAACGGTGCCACGACGAGCACGTCGGCCTGCTCCAGTGGGCGCGGCACAGCGTCCACGTCTGTCCACTTGCGACCCAACGCGTCCTGCACCAGCGCCACGACAGCGGTCACCTCTTCGTCGCTGCGGGTGCGGTTGTCGTGGTGGTCAACGGGCACGAGCACAAGGCCGGGTGCGATTCCGTCCAGGGTGCGCTGCAGGCACTGCTCATGCGAGTGCAGCTGGCCTTCGTACTGCAGAGCGGACACCGCGGCACACACTTCGGGGTGCATCCGCCAAGTGGTGTCGAGCAGGTAACCGTGCGTGGCCGGGATCAGCGCATGCTCGCCGAGCACATGCCCGAGCGCGGACACGTCCACCGGCTCGGGGTGCTGGCCCTGGCTGACCTGCGGCAGCTGCTGGGGATCACCGAGGAGCAGGATGCGCCGGGCGGCGGAGCCGGTCACCACGGCATCGGGCAGGCTGAACTGACCGGCCTCGTCCACCACCATCAGGTCGAGCTGGTGTTCGCGCACACCGGGTCGGGCGAAGGTCCACGCGGTGCCACCGACCACGTAACCGCCCTCCTGCTCAGCCATCCAGTCGCTGAGCTTGCGTGGCGTCTGCCACGGCGCGTCGACGTCCTCGCGTGGCTCCTTGGCCACCGTTGCGCCGAGCTCGACCACGGGGCGCAGCAGGTTCTCCACCGTGGTGTGGCCCTGCGCGGTGACACCGATCCGCCAGCCCCGCCCGGCCAGTGTGGCGATGACGCGGCTGCCGACGAAAGTCTTGCCGGTGCCCGGCGGGCCCTGTACGGCGAGCACACCGTCCTCGAGCGCGGCCACCGCAACCGTGATGTCGGCGATGTTGTCCTTGGTGCGCGGCATCGCCGAGTTGGGACCTTGGCGGGTGAGCATTCGGAACCACGCTGCGGCGGGCGCGCCCTCGGCCAGTAGACCCTCACCCAGCCCGCAGAGC
>JALYVL010000243.1 GCA_030853285.1 Actinomycetota bacterium
CAACGCCGTCACCGACATCTGGCAGCCCACCTCGGAAGCGCCCGCCATCATCAACTTGCCCGCTACCGTCGAGATGGCCACGCCCAACGTGTACGCCGACTCCATCGAGTGGATGCACCGCAACCTCTCCCGTCGCGACGCCGTGATCCTGTCGCTGCACCCGCACAACGACCGAGGCACCGGGGTGGCTGCCGCCGAGCTCGGGTTTATGGCCGGGGCCGACCGCATCGAGGGCTGCCTGTTCGGCAACGGTGAGCGCACCGGCAACGTCTGCCTGGTGACGCTGGGGCTGAACCTGCTGACGCGGGGGGTGGACCCGCAGATCGACTTCTCCGACATCGACGAGATCCGCCGCACCGTGGAGTACTGCAACCAGCTGCCCGTCGGTGAGCGCCACCCCTACGGCGGTGACCTGGTGTACACCGCGTTCTCCGGCAGCCACCAGGATGCGATCAACAAGGGCCTGGACGCCATGAAAACTGACGCTGCTGCCGCCGATTCTCATGTGGACGACATCCACTGGGCGGTGCCCTACCTGCCGATCGACCCCAAGGACGTCGGACGCACCTATGAGGCCGTAATCCGGGTGAACTCGCAGTCCGGCAAGGGCGGCGTCGCCTACATCATGAAGACCGACCACCAGCTGGCGCTGCCGCGGCGGCTGCAGATCGAGTTCTCCCGGGCCGTGCAGCGCGTCACCGACTCCGAGGGCGGGGAGATCAACCCCAAGGCCATGTGGGACGTGTTCGCCGAGGAGTACCTGGATCGGGTGCGCCCGCTGGAGCGGATCAGCCAGAAGATGGTGGCCGCGGAGACCGACGACGGATTGGACTCCATCACCGCGACGGTGCTCGTGGACGGTGGGGAGCAGGAGATCTCCGGCAGCGGCAACGGCCCGGTCGCGGCGTTCGTGGATGCCCTGGGCGACATCGGCTTCGACGTTCGGGTGCTCGACTACTCCGAGCACGCCATGTCCGCCGGTGGGGACGCGATGGCGGCCGCGTACGTGGAGTGCGCGGTGGGCGAGAAGATCGTCTGGGGCGTAGGCATGGCGCCCTCGATCACCACCGCCTCGCTGCGTGCAGTGGTGAGCGCGGTAAACCGGGCTGCGCCCCGTGCGTGAAAAGGGTTCCCCGGCGGGCCTATTTCACGCACAGTAGCTTCCTTCGGCGCGGGGGTTATACCGTGGGCTGTGGCTTATAGCCGTCCTGGTATTGGTAGCACCCTCGCTCGGCTCGGTGGCTGCTGCCTCGTCGCCGGCCTGATCCTCGCCGGTCTGGTGTTCCCAGTGGTCGGCGGCGCCGGCTTGTTATCCAATCAGACCAGCGACACCGTCGACAGCGTCTCCAGCGAGCTCGCCCAAGGGCAGGTGCCGCAGATGAGCACCATGCTTGACTCGGCAGGCCACCCCATCGCCTACTTGTACGACCCGTCCGGGCGACGCACCGTGGTGACCGCCGACAAGATCGCCGAGCCGATGAAGCAGGCCATCGTGGCCATCGAGGACCGGCGCTTCTACGAGCACAGCGGAGTGGACTGGCGGGGCACAGTCCGCGCGGCTTTGGCCAACTCCTCCGCCGAGGCACCCCAGCAGGGCGCCTCCACCCTCACCCAGCAGTACGTGAAGAACTATCAGCTGCTGGTGTTGGCCCAGAACGATGTTCAACGGCAACAGGCCATCGAGCCGACACCCGCCCGCAAGCTGCGGGAGATCCGGATTGCGTTGGCCTTGGACGCGAGCCTGGGCAAGCAGGAGGTGCTCGCCCGCTACCTGAACATCGTTCCCTTCGGGACGGGTGCCTACGGCATCCAAAGCGCCGCGCGGACCTACTTCGGGATCAACGCCGCTGACCTGAACGTGCCGCAGTCGGCCATGTTGGCCGGAACGGTGCAGAGCAGCTCGGTCACCCCCTACACCGATCCCGAGTCGGTCCTCGCCCGGCGCAACATCGTGCTGGAGGCCATGCACGCCAACGGTGCGCTCAGCGCGACCGATGCCGCGAACGCCAAAGCAGCCCCGCTCGGGGTACTGCCGCAGCCCGTCGTCGTGCCCAACGGGTGCATCGATGCCGGGCCGGTGCAGAGCTCCGGCTTCTTCTGCGCCTACGTGCTGAAGTACCTCGCCGACGCCGGGCTCAGTGCGGACCAGGTGAACAAGGGCGGCTACACCATCCGGACGACCCTCGACCCGGCGGTCCAGGCATCGGCCAAGGCGGCGGTGAACAGGTACGCCCCCGCCGATCTGAACAGGATCGCCAGCGTGATGAACATCGTCGCGCCGGGCCAGACCTCGCACAAGGTGTTGGCGATGGCCGATAGCCGGACCTACGGACTCGACGCTGCGGCGAAGCAGACCTCGCTGCTGCAGACCGCCCAGCTGGAGAGCGACGGCGCCGGATCCGTCTTCAAGATCTTCACCACCGCCGCGGCCATGGAGCAGGGCATGGGCACCGCCGCCGTCCTGGAGGCGCCGCAGACGGTGCGGCTCAGCGGCTTCGGCACCGGCGGCTGCAATGACGGCAGCACCAACCAGTATTGCGTGAAAAATTATGACGGCGGCTACGCACCGCAGTATCCGGTGACCCAGGCATTGGCCCAGTCACCGAACACCGCCTTCGTCCAGCTGATCGCATCCACCGGGGTCGTCCCGACGGTGGACATGGCGGTGCGGCTGGGGATGCGTTCCTATGCCACACAGCCCAGTGCCAGCAATCCCCGACAGACCATCGCCGAGGAGTTCAAGAAGCAGAATCTGGCCTCGTTCACGCTGGGACCGGCGCCCATCGATCCGCTGGAGCTGTCCAACGTTGCGGCCACGTTGGCTTCGGGCGGCAGGTGGTGCCCCCCGACGCCGATCGAGTCGATGACCGACGCCCACGGCGACGCTGTAGCAATTAACGCCCCGGCCTGCGAGCAGATGGTACCCCCGGGTCTGGCTAACACGCTGGCCAACGCGATGAGTCAGGACGCGGTGTCGGGCACTGCCGCCGGGGCCGCCCGGACGGGAAACTGGAAGTTGCCGATGTCGGGCAAGACCGGCACCACCGAGCGGGAGTACTCCGCGGCCTTCCTCGGCTTCACCAACACGCTGGCCGGAGCCAATCTGGTGTTCGACGACTCCCCCACCCCGGGCGGAATCTGCCACGATCCGCTACGCAGCTGCTCCTCCGCCAATCTCGTCGGTGGTCAGGAGCCGGCCCGGACGTGGTTCGCCGCGATGGCGCCGATCATCGACCGCTTCGGGCCGGTAACACTGCCGCCCGTCGACCAGCAGTATGTTGCTGGATCCGGCAAGGGCGACGTGCCCGACGTACGCGGAATAGCCGGCTCGGACGCCACCAAGCAACTCAGCGCCCTCGGCTTCAAGGTCACCCAGACCAGCCAGCCCAGCGCGGGGCGCTACGGCACGGTGCTCAGCCAGAGCATCACCGGACCCGCTGCGCCCGGCGCCACGATCGCCCTGTCGGTGAGCAGCAGCCGCACCCCTGCCGTGCTACCTCCGGGCACCCGTCCACCAGACCCGCAACCCCCGCGCATCACCGTGGCACCGGTGCCCGGCCGACCCCCCATCGTCCTGCTACCGGGCGCCGTCGTTCCCGGAATACCACCGCCCTGAGGCTCG
>JALYVL010000244.1 GCA_030853285.1 Actinomycetota bacterium
CGACAGTGCGTGCCCTCGACCGCCCGCACCCATGCCGCGGTTGCCGTCGCCACGCCGGAAAGGTGGCAGAGCAGGTTGAGCATCGTCCGTTCAGCGGTCAGCAGTCCCGCCGCGGTAGCCGTCACCGTCAGCACCGCCACACCGGGCCGCACCTCATCGCCGTCCTCTGACCGTGCCAGCACCTGGTAGCCCGATGGGCCGAGCACCGCGTCCAGAACCGCCAACGCCACCCCCCCGCCGGCCAGGACGCCGGGCTCCCGCGGCACCACCGCGCCGGTCGCCACCGCAGCTGTCCCCACGGTGGCCGACGTGGTGACGTCCGGGCCGTACCGCAGGTCCTCCTCCAATGCGATGCGCACGACCCGGTGCACTTCGGCCGCGTCGAGGCCCTGGCGTTCCAACAGTTCCACAGTGGACAGACTCAGCTCGTTCACGCTGCAGCTCCTGAAGTTTCGTGGATCACGGGCATACCGGTGTCGCGGTCGAGCACAACGACGGTGCTGTGCGGGCGCTCGGACTGACCAGGAAAATCCAGGCGCACGTGAGCTCCGCGGCTCTCTCGGCGGGCGGCGGCGCTCAGGGTCAACGCCGTCGCCACGGTCGTGAGGTTCGCGTCCTCGAACCCGCACCGGTCGGCGGGTACAACTAGGGGCGCCCCCGCCAGTGAATCTCCCACCACGTCGAGACCCTCGGCGTCGCGGCCGATCGCACCGTACGCGCTCATCAGCCGCTGCAGCGCCGACCTCGGAACCGTCCGTCTCGGTAGCGCCGCGGGCAGAGTTGCTTCGGTCCGCTTCGCCTCGGCCACCCAGCCGGACACGACGCCGCTCACCCGCTCGCCGAGCACGAGTCCTTCGAGCAAGCTGTTGGAGGCCAAGCGGTTTGCGCCGTGCAGGCCCGTGCGGGCCACCTCACCGGCCGCGAACAGCCCAGCGACCGAGGTGCGGCCTTGGACGTCGGTGACCACCCCGCCGCAGGAATAGTGCGCCGCCGGCGCCACCGGGATCGGCTGGTCCGCGGGGTCGATCCCCACCGCTGCGCATGCCGCGTGCACGGTGGGAAAGCGCTGCTTAAACGCCGCGACTCCGCGGGCGTCGAGCAGCACATGGTCGTCACCGCTGCGGCGCATCCGGTCGGTGATCGCCGCCGCGACGACGTCCCGAGGAGCCAGGTCCCCGAGCGGATGCACACCGGCAGTCACCGAGCGCCCATCGAGGTCGACCAGCACCGCTCCTTCCCCGCGCACGGCTTCGGTGACCAACGGCCGTTGCCCGGCCGACCCAGACGCGAACAGCACCGTGGGGTGAAACTGCACGAACTCCAGATCGCTTACCTGTGCACCGGCCGCCAGAGCGAGCGCGACGCCGTCACCGGTGGCCACGATGGGGTTGGTGGTCGCCGCGTAGAGATGGCCGAGTCCGCCGGTGGCCAGCACCACCGCGGGGGCGTGCAACACGCCAGTGCGGCCGTCCGCGTCCGCGACCGCCAGACCGGTGACCATTCCGCCCCTGCCCACCAAAACCTCCGTGGCACAATGATCTTCCAAAATGCTCAGCCGGCCGTCACCGTGTGCAGCCCCGATCAGCGCCCGTTCGACCTCAGCACCGGTGGCATCCCCGCCGGCGTGAATCACCCGCCGGTAGGAGTGGCCGCCCTCCCGGGTGCGCGCAGTGGACCCGTCAGCGGCGTGGTCGAATCGTGCGCCCCGCGAGATCAAGCGCGCCACCGCCGCCGGACCGGCGCCGATGATGGACCGTACGGCGTCGTCGTCACACAGGCCGGCGCCGGCGAGGAGGGTGTCGCTCACGTGCGCGTGCACGCTGTCACCCGCGGCGAGCATCTCCGCGCCGACCACCGCGATGCCGCCCTGCGCCCACGAGGTGGCGGAATCACCGACCGCGCCCTTGCTCACGAGGAGAACCCGCAGACCGCGCTCGTGCAGGCCCAATGCCCCCGTCAGCCCGGCGACTCCGGTGCCGACGACGACGACATCAGCGCGCGCCTCCCAGCTCACTCGCCACCACCGGGTTGCCCGATGGCGATCATCCGCTGCACTGCGCCGCTGGCCTTTTGGGCCGTCTCTGCGTCCACGTGCACCTCGTCGGCGCCCTCGAGCAGGCACCGCAGCAGCGCGGCAGGGGTGATCATCTTCATGTAGCGGCACGAGGCCTTCTCGTTCACCGCACGGAAGTCCACCTCGGGAGCGGCTCGGCGAAGCTGATGCAACATCCCCACCTCGGTGGCTACCAACACTTCCCGTGCGCCGGTGGCGGGCAGAGCGTGCGCCGCGGTGAGCATCCCTCCCGTGGAGAGAATCTTCACCCGCTCCGCGGGAACCGCTCCTTCGCCGGCCAGGTACAGCGCCGAGGTGGCGCAGCCGCACTCCGGGTGGATGTACAGCTCCGCCCCGGGGTGGGCCTGCACTTGGGCCGCGAGCGCGTCACCGTTGATGCCGGCGTGCACGTGGCACTCACCCGCCCACACCAGTAGGTTCTCCCGCCCGGTGACCCTCCGGACGTGCGCACCGAGGAACTGGTCGGGCAGGAACAGCACCTCACGCTCCGCCGGAATCGACTGCACGACCTCGACCGCGTTGGACGAGGTGCAGCAGATGTCCGTGAGCGCTTTCACCTCGGCGGTGGTGTTGACGTAGGACACAACGACCGCGTCCGGGTGTTCGGCCTTCCAGGCGCGCAGCTGCTCGGCGTTGATCGAGTCGGCCAGCGAGCAGCCGGCCCGCGCGTCGGGAATGAGCACCGTCTTGTGCGGCGCGAGGATCTTGGCCGTCTCCGCCATGAAGTGCACACCGCAGAACACGATGGTGTCGGCGTCGGACTCCGCGGCAATACGCGACAGCGCCAGGGAGTCGCCGACGTGGTCGGCCACATCCTGGATCGCGGGCAGCTGATAGTTGTGGGCGAGCAGTACCGCTCCGCGCTCGCGGGCGAGCTCATGGATCTGCGCTGCCCACGCGGAATCGGGTTCGACCCCACGGTATCCGGCGTCGGTCCACTCCACCGACGCCATCGTCGCTGCGCTTGTCATGGTCTGTCTCCTCACCCAGATGGGGCCGCTGGACTTCCGACCGGTTTTCGACTTACAATCGAAAACATGACCAATGATAGCACTGCGCAGGAGGTGCTGACAGCGGTGCTTCAACTTCGTACCGTCCAGAGCACGGTGCAGCTGTGCGTCCTGCTGTGGCAGCGCGCCCAGGCTCCACAGGCCGGCCACTGGTCATTGCCCGGCGGACGCCTTGGCCGGGATGAGGACGTCGAGGCCTCCGCACGGCGCCAGCTCGCCGAGAAGGTCGACGTGCGCGACGTGGCGCACCTGGAGCAGCTCGCGGTGTTCAGCGACCCCCATCGTGTCCCGCACCAGCGCACCGTGGCCTCGACCTTCCTCGGGCTCGTTCCGTTGCCCGCCGATCCCCAGTTGCCGTCCGATACGGCGTGGCACCCGGTAGACGCGTTGCCAGCCATGAGCTTTGACCACCAGACAGTGGTTCAGCGCGCGGTAGCCCGGCTGGCGGGCAAGCTGTCGTACACCAACATCGCCTTCGCCCTCGCCCCGGCCGAGTTCACGTTGTCGACGTTGCGCAGGCTGTACGGCGC
>JALYVL010000245.1 GCA_030853285.1 Actinomycetota bacterium
TCTACTATCTCCAACCGCGCGAAAGCCGCATTCGCACAACGTGCCGCTCAGCTGAGGCGCTCGAGCACCATCGCCATCCCCTGGCCACCACCCACACACATGGTCTCCAGGCCGATGCTCTTGTCCCGGCTGGTCAGATTGTTCAGCAGGGTGTTGGTGATCCGGGCGCCGGTCATGCCGAACGGGTGGCCGAGCGCGATCGCCCCCCCGGAGACGTTGAGCTTCTCCTCGTCCAGCCCGAGCTCGCGCGCCGAGCCGATGACCTGCACGGCGAAGGCCTCGTTGATCTCGGCCAGGTCGATGTCGTCGATGCTCATGCCGGCGAGCTTCAGCGCGCGCTTGCTGGCCTCGATCGGCCCGAGGCCCATGATCTCCGGCGACAGACCCGACACGCCGGTGGACACGACGCGCGCCAACGGCTTCAAGCCGAGTTCTCGAGCCTTGGTGTCGCTCATGATCACCAGGGCGGCGGCGCCGTCGTTCAGGGGGCATGCATTCCCTGCCGTGATCACACCGTCCGGGCGGAACACCGGCTTGAGCTGGCTGACCTTTTCGTAGCTGGTGCCGGCGCGAGGGCCGTCGTCGGTGCTGACCACGGTGCCGTCGGGCAGGGTGACCGGCGTGATCTCACGCTCGAAGTGGCCGTTCTTGATGGCCTCCTCCGCGCGGTTCTGGCTACGCACGCCCCAGCGGTCCATCTCCTCGCGACTGATGCCCGTCATCTGCGCGACGTTCTCCGCGGTCTGACCCATGGCGATGTAGGCGTCGGGAATCTTGCCGTCCTCGCGGGGGTCCTTCCAGGTGACACCGCCTTCCGCAGCCTTCGCGGTGCGTGCCTCGGCGTCGGCGAACAGCGGGTTGTGGGTGTCTGGCCACGCGTCGGAGTTGCCGCGGGCAAAGCTGGACACGCTCTCGACCCCGGCGGAGATGAACACATCGCCCTCGCCGGCCTTGATGGCGTGCATGGCCATCCGGGTGGTCTGCAGCGACGACGAGCAATACCGGGTAATGGTGGCGCCGGGTACCGAGTCGTAGCCGAGCTCGATGGCCACCACGCGGGCCATGTTGAAGCCCTGCTCACCGCCGGGCAGCCCACAGCCCAGCAGCAGGTCGTCGATAGAGTTAGGGTCGAGCTCGGGAACCTTCGCCAGTGCGGCGGCGATCATCTGAGCGACCATGTCGTCCGAGCGAATGCTGGCTAGGGAACCCTTGAACGCCCGACCGATCGGCGAGCGTGTGGCAGAAACGATGACGGCCTCGGGCATCGATGAACTCCTCTGTTGGCGTGGATGCTGCTTATCCAGAGGTTACTGGTCAGACTTTGCGGCGCCGCACATCGGCTCTGCGCACTAGCTGACCAGCCCAACGGCCACCCGCCATAGCCCGCTGGTTGAGGTTGCGGTTGAGTGCCGCGGTGACCCGAGCGGTGGGTCTCCGGGCCTCAGCGGTGGCCGATCGCAGCGGAGGTACGGCCAACGGACCACCACCCCACACACCCAACTCAGCACACAGCGCAGGCAGCAACACCGCGGATGCTGCCTCATACCCGGCTGCGGACGGGTGGAACTGGTCGGTGGAAAAGAACAAGTCGGGCCGCGTCAGAAACTCCGGCGACAACAGATCCGCCAGCGCCACCGGGTGACCACCGGCCAGGCGAACCTGCGTCCCCTGGGCCTGGGCCAGTCGCAGGCTCCACGACCGGACCACGCTGCGCAGCGGTTGCGGTATCGGCCGCACGGCACCCAGGTCTGGGCAGGTGCCGACGACGACGGCGCTGCTGTGCCCCCGTAAGCGGGCCACGGCAGCGCCGAGTCGTGCCGCGGATCCACTGATGGACAGCTTGGCGATGACGTCATTGGCGCCGATGAGAATCACGACTGCGTCCGGCGCCCCGTCGACCAGTGCGCCGCTGACCTGTTCGTCCAGCGTCTTGGACGTGGCGCCCACCACGGCGTAGGTCTGCAGACACACCGGCCGCCCGGTCTCCTCGGCCAGCCCGCGGGCCAGCAGCACCCCGGGGAGCTCCTCCGCCTGCTCGCAGCCCAACCCGGCCGCGGTGGAGTCTCCGATGATGGCGAGCATGAGCTCACCCGCGGACGGGACGCCCGAGCGCGGAAAATACGCACCGTCAGCTCGGGGTGGTTGCCTCGTGGGCGGGCCGATCACCTTGCGGGCGCGTTTGGACTGCTCGATGAGCAGCCCGTACGCCGTTCCGGCCGAGGATGCAGTCAGCGCAGCGACAAGCGACACCTGTCGTGTTCGCGCCATGTCCTGCACCTCCCTGCCCGCTGTCGTGCTGACGGTAGCCCGCACCGCGGCCGGACCTGACACGATGGGTGCATGCGCATTGCTGAGCACATCGTGGACCTCGTGGGCGACACCCCCCTGGTAAAGCTGACTTCCGTCGCCGCCGGACTGCCCGCCACGGTGGCCGCCAAAATCGAGTACCTCAACCCCGGTGGCAGTGTGAAGGACCGTATTGCCGTGCGGATGGTCGACGCCGCGGAGGCGTCTGGGGCGCTGCAGCCAGGCGGCACCATCGTGGAGCCGACGTCCGGCAACACGGGTGTGGGGCTGGCCTTGGTGGCGCAGCGGCGCGGGTACCACTGTGTGTTCGTCTGCCCGGACAAGGTGGGCGCCGACAAGCAGAACGTGCTGCGCGCCTATGGCGCCGAGGTGGTGGTCTGCCCGACGTCAGTCCCGCCGGAGCATCCGAACAGCTACTACAGCGTCTCCGACCGGCTGGTGGCCGAGGTCGACGGCGCATGGAAGCCGGACCAGTACTCGAACCGGATGAACCCGCTGAGCCATTACGAGACCACCGGGCCAGAGATCTGGGCGGACACCGACGGCACGGTCACACACTTCGTGTGTGGCGTCGGCACCGGCGGCACCATCACCGGTACCGGCCGCTACCTGAAGGAGGTCTCCGGTGGTGCGGTGCAGGTGATTGGCGCCGACCCCGAGGGCTCGGTGTACTCCGGTGGCACGGGGCGTCCTTACCTGGTGGAGGGGGTGGGGGAGGACTTCTGGCCCAGCGCCTACGACCCAGCGATCCCGGACGAGATCGTCGCGGTCAGCGACGCCGACTCCTTCGAAATGACGCGACGCCTGGCCCGCGAGGAAGGCCTACTGGTCGGCGGTTCCTGCGGGATGGCGGTGGTGGCTGCGCTACAGGTAGCCGAGCGGGCCGGCCCGGACGCCGTCGTCGTGGTCCTGTTGCCCGACGGTGGCCGCGGCTACCTGGCCAAGATCTTCAACGACGAGTGGATGTCCTCCTACGGCTTCCTGCGCTCCCCACTGGACGGGCACACCACGGCGACCCGGGTTGGTGACGTGCTGCGGGGCAAGTCCGGAGAGCTGCCCGCACTGGTGCACACCCACCCGGCAGAGACCGTGCGCGACGCCATTGAGATCTTGCGCGAGTACGGGGTGTCGCAGATGCCGGTGGTCGGGGCGGAGCCGCCGGTGATGGCCGGTGAGGTGGCAGGCAGCGTGAGCGAGCGCGACCTGCTCGACGCCGTGTTCGCCGGCCGGGCGCACCTGGCCGATCCGGTGGCCACGCACATGAGCCCGCCGATGCCGCTGATCGGGGCTGGGGAGCCGGTGGC
>JALYVL010000246.1 GCA_030853285.1 Actinomycetota bacterium
GGCGAGATGCGCCGGGCCTGCGGTATTCACCGCGGCGGCCGCCTCGGGCTCGGTCTCGGCGGCGTCCACCGCGGTGTGCGCGGCGCAGTTGATCACCACGGCGCGGATACCGCCCCCCATTGCCGCAACGGCGGCGTCGACCGCTTGGGCATCGGTGATGTTCAGCTCTGCCGAACCCACCGCAGTGACCCGGTGACCGAGGCTGTTGGCCTGCTCGGCGACGTCGCGGCCCAGCTGCCCCCTGGCCCCGGTGACCAGTACCGCCAACGGCTCGCTCACTGCTCGACCCCCACGTCGCTTCGCTCGCTCACTGCCCGACCCCCACGTCGCTTCGCTCGCTCACTGCCCGACCCCCACGTCGCTTCGCTCGCTCATCGCCCCAACTCGGCGTACGCCGTCTCGGTGGCGTCCTTCGCAGGTTCCCACCAGTCCCGGTGCTCGGCGTACCACTGAACGGTCGCGGCGAGGCCCGCCTCCACATCGGCGTACTGCGGGCTCCACCCCAGCTCGCGGCGCAGCTTGCCCGCGTCGATCGCGTACCGCAGGTCGTGACCGGGCCGATCCGGTACGAAGTCGAACCAGTCCTCTGCTTTGCCGAGCACCCGAAGAATGGTGCGGACCATCGTCAAATTGTCGGCTTCCCCGTCCGCGCCGATGAGGTAGGTCTCCCCTAGACGTCCACGGTCCAAAACCGCGTGTAGCGCCCGGTTGTGGTCGTCCACGTGGATCCAGTCCCGCACATTGGCCCCACTGCCGTAGACCTTGGGCTTCACCCCGGACAACACATTGGTCACCTGGCGCGGAATGAATTTCTCCACATGCTGATACGGCCCGTAGTTGTTGGAGCAGTTGGAGATGGTCGCGCCAATGCCGAAGGACCGCACCCAAGCCCGGACCAACAGGTCCGCACCCGCCTTGGTGGCGGAGTAAGGGCTGGACGGCCGATACGCGGTGTCCTCGGTGAACCGCTGCGCGTCGTCGAGCTCGAGGTCGCCGAACACCTCGTCGGTGGAGACATGGTGCAGACGCTTGCCGTGCGCACGAACCGCCTCCAACAAGCGGAAGGTCCCCACCAGATTGGTCTGCAGGAACGGCTCCGGCGTGGACAACGAATTGTCGTTGTGCGACTCAGCAGCAAAGTTCACCACCACGTCGCACTGCCCGACCAGCTGGTCCACCAACGCCTCGTCCGCGATGGACCCGCGCACGAACTCGATTGCGTCGGCAACGGGTTCCAAGCTGGCGCGGTTGCCTGCGTAGGTCAGCGCGTCCAGCACGGTGACCTGGTGCTCGGGGCGTTCCCGCACTGTCTGCTGCACGAAGTTCGCCCCGATGAAGCCGGCTCCGCCGGTGACCAGCAAGCGCACTGAACCCTCCCTACCTGACGATGACTGCTCTCTGCCCGTGTCGATGCCTATGGGGCTCGATGCCCGCTTGATGCCCATTGGGTTGGGCACTTTCGGCCACCGCAGTCTGGCACGCCGAGCGACGCTCCCGTATCGACGGCGGTGTCCCCGTTAGCCTGGACGCCTACCGACGAGCCGACGAGTGGAGTGCCAGGGTGGCCGAGTGGCCCGACAAGCGTGACCCGGACGACCGCGGCAGCGGACGCCGGTACGGTCCGCGCGCTGCGCCCACTGGCCCGCCCTCGCCGGAACCGGCCCGGCCGGCCCCGACCACAGCTCGCCCCCGTGCGCGACCGCAGGCAAAACGGACGTCGGGGCACACCGCCGGCCGCATCGCCGTGGCTGCGGTTTCTGCCCTCGTGCTGCTGCTGACCGGCGCAGCCTGGCGCACGCTGGACACCCTGACCAGCAATCTCGCCACCACCGAGGCACTCTCAGGGAGCGGCGCGAAGGACGGCGCCACCGACATCTTGTTGGTCGGGATGGACACCCGGGTGGACGCGCAGGGCAAGCCGCTGACTCCGCAGGAGCAGCAAATGCTGCGCGCCGGGGATGTCGCCTCCACCAATACCGACACCATCATCTTGATCCGCATACCCAACAACGGCAGATCGGCGACGGCGATCTCGATCCCCCGGGACTCCTGGGTCAAAGGTCCCGAGGGCATGACCAAGATCAACGGGGTCTACGGCGAGGCCAAGGACGCCGCCAACCAACGCCTGGTGGGGGCGAAGACCGACCCCGCCGCGGCGGAACGCCAGTCCACCGAGGCGGGCCGCACTGCATTGGTCAACACCGTCCAGGATCTCACCGGGCTCACCGTCGACCACTACGCCGAGATCGGCCTCCTGGGCTTTGTGCTGATGACCGACGCGGTCGGCGGGGTGCAGGTATGCCTGAAGGCACCGGCGCAGGACTCGTTCTCCGGCGCGGACTTCCCGGCGGGCGAGCAGACACTGAGCGGACCGGACGCGTTGAGCTTCGTGCGCCAACGCCACGGGCTGCCCCGCGGTGACCTCGACCGCATCGTCCGCCAGCAAGCCTTCATGGCCTCACTCGCCCGCAAGGTGCTGACCGCGGGCACGCTGGCCAATCCCGGCAAGGTGTCCGATCTTTCCACTGCCTTGCAACGGTCCGTGGTCATCGACTCCGGCTGGAACATCGTGGGCTTCGCCACCCAGCTGCAGGGCCTCGCCGGCGGTGCTGTCCACTTCGAGACCATCCCCGTCGCCAACCCCGACGCCAGCAACGACGCCGGCCAAAGCATTGTCGCGCTCGATCCGGCTGTCGTGCACCAGTTCATCGCCTCGCTGGTACAGCCGGCCGCCCCGAGCGCGACCCCGCCGCCCCCGTCCGGACCAAATCCCGCGACGATCACGGTCAACGTGTCCAACGCCACCACCACCGGTGGACTCGCAGCGCAGGTCTCCGGCGCGCTGACCAAAGCCGGCTACGCGCCGGGAGCGGTGAGCACTTCCCCGACCGGCAAGCAGCAGGACAGCGTCGTCATGGCCGCCCGCGCCGATGATCCTGGCGCCGCCAAGGTAGCCAAAGAGCTCGGAGCGTTGCCCGTACGGGCAGATTCCTCGGTCGCGTCCGGCACCGTCGACGTGGTGATCGGTAGCTCTTACGCGGGCCCCGGTTCGTCGAACGGCGCGTCCACCACGGCGAGCAGCACCCCAGCAGCCTCGACTCCCGCGGCACCGCCGATCACCGCGGGCGACGGGGTCCCGTGCATCAACTGAGTCCGCGCTTGGCACGCTGGTCGTCATGAGTCCACCCGAGGCCACCCTCACCGATGCTTTGCTCCGCCCGATTCTGCAAGCAGACGCTGCCGGGCCTCGGATCACCTACTACGACGACGCCACCGGCGAACGGGTGGAAGTCTCCGGCACCACGCTGGCCAACTGGGCGGCCAAGACGGCGAACCTGCTGCGCGATGAGCTGGGCGTGCAGCAGGGCGACCGAGTCGCGGTGCTGCTGCCCGCCCACTGGCAGACGGCCGCCGTGCTGCTCGGCGCCTGGTGGTGTGGCGCGGTGGTGAGCGACCCCGCCGCACCGTTCGGCGAAGACATCTCCGTCGCGCTGTGCACGCACGACCGGCTCGTTGAGGCGGAGCAAGCCGCCGAAGTTGCCGTCCTCTCGCTGGATGCATTTGGCCGCAGCGTCGACGGCCTGCCGGTGGGTGTCACCGACTACGCAGG
>JALYVL010000247.1 GCA_030853285.1 Actinomycetota bacterium
TTGACGGCGCCGACCACCACGAACAGCACCACCTTGGTGAGCAGCACCGTGGTGAATACCCCCCGGAACCCGAGCGCACCGAACCACGCCCAGTCGACGTAGGTGTTGACCAAGGAGGGCCCGCCGAAGATCAGCACCAACAGCACCACACCGATGATCAGCAGCCATCGGGTCCTGCGGGACACACCGGCAAACCCGGTAGGGGGGTGCACGGCCACGGGCCACACTCCAAGCAGTCGCACGACGCCGCGGCGTCGTAAGTGGTTGCCCCGGCCTCACGCGCACCACCGGTGGCGGCCACTGTACGGAGAACCGGGCGCGGCCAGCCGGGGCCGATGAACCCGGCCCCGGTACAACACCCCCTGGGGGATCACGCCCCGTCGCCGCCCTCACCCCGGGGGACACATCGCTAGGGGTGGATTCACCACCCCCAGGCCAGACGAAGCTGCCATGAACGGTGGTGGTGTCCACGATGCCGTTGGTCAGCGACCGCACCCCGACACCGCGGGTCTGCAGGGTGGTGACGATGTCGATCAGGTCGCGCAGATTGCGGCGAAGGGCCGATCCGTGCCATGAATCACCGACTTCGTTTCCGGATCGCCATCCCACCCCCAGGGCGGCCACCCGATTTCCACCTCGTCGTCGATGAGGGCGGCGCCGGCTGAAACGAGTTCTTGGCCCGCTGGGTACCTCGTCTGTTCCGCGGCTTCGCTGGCCGCACTCGTACCGTGGGCTGTGTATCTGGCCGTTAGTTTGCCCCCGCGCAGCATCAGCGAGCACTACAGCGCCACCTGGTTCGGATTCGACATTGCCCTCGTTCTGGTGTTGACCCGGATCAGCTGGTTCGCCCACCGCCGCAACCCCAACCTCGTCCTCACCGCAAGCGCCGGAGCCACCCTGTTGGTGACCGACGCCTGGTTCGACGTGGCCACCGCAGCTCCCGGCTCGGCACACACCCAGGCTTTACTCGCGGCGGTTCGCCTGGAATTGCCCTGTGCGGCGCTGTGCGCCATGCTCGCCCGCCGCGGGCAGCGAGATCGTGCCGCCCCCCACCGCCGCCAACACCGCCGCCAACACCGAAGTCCCCGCGGCCGACGTTTCGACGACTATCGCAACCGTGGGCGAGGTACCCGGGGGGACCGAGATGACCGTGACCGAGCTCCGCGGAGACAGCGGGTAGGACCCGAACTCAGCTGAGCGGTGTTTCCCCGCGGATCCACAGGATCCTCATAGGTGACTCCAAGGTCCTTTCGGGAGACTGTTAAGTGCCGACAGGCCGTAGTGAAGGCCAGTACACCTTGCGGCATAACGTTGTTTCCGACCCTGGCCGGTCGGTCGATGACTTGTGCCGCCACTGCTCTGAGCATGGAGCGCGTCGGCATGACCCGACGTGAGCATGGGAGGAAGCTATGGCCTGTCTCGAGACCACAGCTGTCAGGCCCGGTTCGCCAGAGCTGAATGGCGGACCGGGAGATGCTGGTGCGATCGACACCGAGCAGGATGCTGAGGCCGTGTTCCTCGCCGTGGAGCGGCTCTTCGCCGAGTTTCACCGTGACCTGTCGAAAGCGACCGTTGAAGGCATTGTGCGCGGTGCCCGCGTCGACCTCGACACCGTCGCGGAGCCCTCCTTGCCCGAACTTGTCGAGCGGCTTGGTCGTCAACGGCTCATCGGCTTGGTAGCCGGGGCTCGTTCCCTGGGTCCGGGAAGCTCACCGAGCGCGGCCAGACCGCGGTGACCAGCCTGGTCGCCGCCCGACACGACGCCCTCTCTGGACTGGTGGCCGACTGGACCCCTGAACGCCACGCCGAGCTGGCCGATCTCCGCCCCTGCACCTGGGCGCCGCCGGCGCCCTGCGCCTGGCACAGTTCGACCACGTCGCTGGAGGAACTCGGGCAGACCCACGCGGGCCCGCCACTGAGCAAAGACGTGGTCGCCGGGCGCATCCGACGGCTGCTGCAACTCGCCGACCGCACAGCCCTCGCGGGTGAGCCGGGCCGGAGCAGACAGACCCCGACGAGCGGCATACCAGGGCACGCGGGTCCACGGGTGTGGCGTACAGCAAGCCGGTGGGGCCGGGTAGATGCGCTGTGCGGCATGCCTGATCGCATGCGCTCGGCGGGGTAGTCATGCGCAGGGCGGTCCGGGGGTCGCAGCAGTCGGTGCAACGCCGGGCTGCGGTGGTGGGCGGGGGCGTTTTCGGATCATCATCCTGTTGGCCGGGGTGATTTCCCTGCAGGGGGCTGATGACGCCACCGTCGGGGCGGTCGCCGGACCGTTGTCGGCCGATCTCGGGATCGGGAATACCAGCATTGGGCTGCTCGTGTCCCTCTCCTCGGCGGCCGGTGTGGTCGCGGCGCTGCCGATGGGGGTCCTGGCTGACCGAGTCCGCCGGGTCCCGGTGCTGAGCGTGGCGATCGTCGTGTGGTCCCTGGTATCGGCCGCCAGCGGGTTCGCGGGCTCCTTTCCGATGCTGCTGTTCACCCGACTGGCGCTGGGCGCCGTCCTCGCGACCGCCACGCCGATGGTCGCCTCCCTCATCGGTGACTACTTTCCCGGCGCGGAGCGGGCCCGGATTTACGGGTACGTACTGGCCGGTGAGCTCGTCGGCACCGGTGCGGGCTTTCTGGTCTCTGGCACGGTGGCTGGACTCGTCTCCTGGCGGGTTGCGTTCTTCGTGCTCGCGGGCGCCGGGATCGGGCTGGCCGGGGCGATTCACCGGCTGCTGAGTGAACCGATGCGGGGTGCTCAGCCCCTCGACCTGCAGGATGTGGCGGTGGCCGGTCGGGTCCTCGGGCAGAGCCCGGCGACACCCGAGCAGTCGCGGGTGCTGGCACAAAGCCCACAGTCCATGTCGGTGTGGGCAGCGGTGCGCTACGTGCTCAGCATTCGCACCAATGTGGTGCTGATCGTGGCCTCGGCGCTGACGTACTTCTTCTTCTCGGGCATGCGGACCTTCGCGGTGGAGTACCTGGCGGGCCGTTTCGGGTTGCCCCAACCGGTGGCCAGCCTCGTGGTTGTCCTAGTGGGTTCCGGGTCCGTGGTCGGGGTGCTTCTCGCCCCCCGTATCGCCGAACGGCTGCGGGGCCGCGGGGTGGTGTCCGGGTGTCCCCTGGTCGCTGGGGCCGCCCTGGTGGTCGTGGTGGTGTTGACCGTTCCGAGTCTGCTGGTTGGTTCGTTGTTGCTCGCCGCGCCGCTGCTGTTTGTCGGCGCCGCCGCCTACGGTGCCATCAACCCGACGTTGGACGCGGCCCGGCTGGACATCATGCATCATCAGCTGTGGGGCCGCGCGGAAGCGGTGCGCACGGTGTTGCGTTCGTCGTTTACAGCCTTCGCGCCGCTGACGTTCGGGTTCGTCTCCTCCCGGGTCGGCGGCCCCAGCGGGCTCGGCCTGGGCCCGACGTTCCTTCTCATGCTCATCCCGGTAGCAGCTGCGGCCTGGTTGTTGCTGGTCCAGGGGGTGCGGACCTACTCACGCGACGTCGCCACCGCCGCAGCTTCCGAGCAGCGGTGGCCCGCCGGCCCGGATGTCCGCAACTGAGCCCGGGTGGGGCGCTGGTCTGAACGAGCTGTCGACCAGGCAGCTGATCGTGACCCACATGGGCCCCA
>JALYVL010000248.1 GCA_030853285.1 Actinomycetota bacterium
TCGCCCTCGTCGAGCGTGGTCAGCGCGGTGGTGCGGGTCCGACTGCGCAGCAACGTCTCGGCCGCCCGGGTTCGGAGCTGCTCGGTCTGCTGGCTCATTTGTCTTCCTCCGTCGGGGTGTGTCCAGCACGGACGCGTTCGGCTGCCGCGGACACCAGATCCGCCGTGCCCGGATCGTCAGCGCGCGAGCCGGCTAGGTCCAACAGGGCACCACCCGCGGCGCGGAGCTCCGGGTCGGCTATCCCCAGTCGTGCGGCGTCGCGCCAGCGGCCCCGAGTCGTGGCGGAAAGCGCGCGCGCTTCGTCCACTGTGGACTGATCACGCAGCAGTCCCTCGAACAGGGCAATCGGCACCTGCCAGGCCAGGCCCGGTTGGGCATCGAGGTAGCGCACCTCGAAATAGCCGTTGGCCCGCACCGGAGGAAACAGGGTGCTCAGGTGGTAGTCGAGGTCCGCAGCCGTGGGTGCCCGCCCCAGTGTCGTGTCCAGCCTGCCCTCCACCCAGTCAGCAAAGGTCGCTCCTAACGGGGCCGTCCACGCGCCTTCGGTCTGTTGAACACACAGCAGGGGGACGTCGAGTGCCCAGCGCGCGTAGGCACCCACTGCGTCGTCGAGCCGGAGCGGCGGAGGGTCGGTGCGCGCCGGGTCGAGCTCCAACCAGGTGCGCATCCGTTGGGAGGCCCAACGCCCGGCGGGCACGCCGTGCAGTCGGGGCGAGCACGCGAACGCGGCGACCAGTGCCGGGCCGGCCTCGTGCAACAACGCCCAGCGGGTGGTCATCTCCCGGCCTGCGCGCCCGGCGTCCACGCTGACCTGCACCGCCGCGGTGTTGCACATCATCAAACGTCCGTAAGGCCCCACCCGATCGAAGGCCGCCTCCATTGCGCAGTACCGCGGAAGGCCGAGCTGGCGGTGCGGCGCTCGGACATCGTCCGCGGCAGCATCTTTCGTCACCAGCCCATGGGCCGCGAGACGTCTGCTGAGGAAGTCGGCGTCGGCGGTGAGTGCGGTGCACAAAGATCGGGCATCGGGATAGGGAGCGCTGGACAACTCGACCTGTCCGCCGGGTTCCACGGTGACGGTGCTGCCACCGGGCAGTGCACGTGCGGTTGATGTTGGAGCGATGCTGCGGGGCGCGTGCTCGCCGAGCGCGGTGGCGACCGCGGGGAGCGTTGGCCGTGCCGTGTGGTCGTCGCTGCGGGTGAGCAGCCACTCGAGCTCGGCGCCGATGAGCGTGGGAGGCCCTTGCTTGAAGCAGACGACCCCCACATGCGCCTCGGCATCCGTACGGCCACGCAGCACCGGCACGGTGTCTGTCACCGGGTCCATTGCACGTGTCACAGGCGCACCTCCATGCTCCGTATACGACGCTACACACGGCGTGGTTCGGCTGCCGCGCGAAGGACGCCGTGTGTAGCGAGCCGTACGTACGGCTTGGTGCCTATGCTCGTCGTTGTGCCGAAGGTCAGCCAGGACCACCTCGATGCCCGCCGACGTCAAATTCTCGCGGGTGCGCGGCAGTGCTTTTCCCGCCACGGCTACGAGGGGGCCACCGTGCGACGGATGGAAGAGGCCACAGGATTGTCCCGAGGTGCCATTTTCCACCACTTCCGCGACAAGGACGCGCTGTTCCTCGCACTCGCGCAGGAAGAGGCGCAGCGGATGGCCGACGTGGTCGCCGAGCGCGGCCTGGTCGAGGTGATGCGAGAACTGCTGGAGCACCCCGAGCAGCGGGACTGGCTGGGCACGCGGCTGGAGGTCGCACGCAGGCTGCGCACCGACGCCGAGTTCCGCGCCGACTGGTCGGCCCGCGCCGCCGAGATCACTGCGGCCACTCGTGCCCGGCTCGAGCGTCAACGGGCGGCGGGAAAGGTCCGCGATGACGTGGATCCGGAAATACTCACGGGGTTTCTCGAACTGGTGCTCGACGGTTTGGTGGCGCATGTGGGCATGGGCCTGCCTACTGAGCACCTGGGTCCCGTGCTGGACCTGGTGGAGGCGTCCGTGCGCCAGTTCCGGTAGTCAGTGCTCGTCAGTGCTGGGCGGTGGCTGTCCCGAAGGTGCCCGCGTGCAGTTCCGCGTAACGGCCACCGCGGGCCAGTAGCTCCTCGTGCGTGCCCCGCTGCACGATCTGGCCGGCCTCCACCACGCAGATGAGGTCCGCGTCTCGAATGGTGGTGAGCCGGTGGGCGATGACGATGGCGGTGCGCCCGACCAGCGCCTCGGTCAGCGCCTCCTGCACAGCGTGCTCGGACTCCGAGTCCAGGTGCGCCGTCGCCTCGTCCAGCACCACCACCCTGGGCTGGGCCAGCAACAGCCGCGCGATGGTCAGCCGCTGTCGTTCCCCGCCGGAGAGGCGGTAGCCGCGCTCCCCCACCACGGTGGCCAGACCGTCCGGCAGTGAACGGACCAACGGTTCCAGCCGGGCCCGTTGCAGGGCGTGCCAGAGCTGCTCCACCGTCGCCTCGGGGTCGGCGTAGCGCAGGTTGGCCTCCAGGGTGTCGTGGAACAGGTGGCCGTCCTGGGTGACCACGCCGACCGCGCCGCGCAGCGAGTCGAAGGTGGTATTCCGCACGTCGTGGCCGCCGAGCAGCACCGCGCCGGAGTCCACGTCGTACAGTCGCGCCAACAACGAGGCAATGGTCGACTTGCCCGCGCCGGAGGAACCCACCAGCGCGACCAGCTGGCCGGCCGCGACCTGCAGCGACACCCCGTGCAGCACCTCGTCGCCGCCGCGGGCATCGAGTACTGCCACTTCCTCCAAGGAGGCGAGGGAGACTGCGCTGGCCGCGGGATAGGAGAAGCGGACGTCGCGCAGTTCCACCGACAGCGGACCGCCAGGCAGCGGCGTCGCGGTCGGTTTCTCCGTGATCGTCAGCGGCAGGTCCAGCACCTCGAACACGCGCTCGAAGCTGACCAGGGCGGACATGACGTCGACCTGCGCGTTGGCCAGCGCGGTCAGCGGTGCGTAGAGGCGCGTGAGCAACAACGCCAGACTCACCACGGCGCCTGCTTCGATCTTGCCGGTGTAGGCCAGATAGCCACCGAGCCCGTACACCAACGCCTGAGCCAACGCCGAGACCAGGGTCAGCGCCGTGAGGAAGACCCGGGTGGCCATGGCCGTCCGGACCCCGATGTCGCGCACCCTGGCTGCACGGTCACCGAACTCCTTGGCCTCCATATCCGGGCGACCGAACAGCTTGACCAAGGTGGCGCCGGGTGCGGAGAACCGCTCCGTCATCTGGTTGGTCATGCCCGCGTTCAGATCAGCGGCCTCCCGCTGCAGCCCGGCCATCCGTGCGCCCACCCGTCGGGCAGGAACCACGAAGACGGGCAGCAGGACAAGGGCGAGGAGGGTGACCTGCCAGGACAGCGTGAGCATCACGACCACCGTGAGCAGCAGCTGGATCACGTTGGTGACCAGCCCGGACAGGGTGGAGGTGAACGCGCGCTGCGCCCCGATGACGTCGTTGTTCAGCCGGGACACCAGCGCGCCGGTACGGGTCCGGGTGAAGAACGCCACGGGCATGCGCTGGACGTGGGAGAACACTGCGCGGCGCAGGTCGAGGATCAGCCCTTCCC
>JALYVL010000249.1 GCA_030853285.1 Actinomycetota bacterium
ACACCAGCGCCAGTTCAGGTACTCGGTGAGCACGCCGCCGGCGATCAGCCCGAGGGCGGCGCCACCGCCGGAGACCGCGGCGTAGACGCCGAAGGCTTTGGCGCGGTCCTTCTGCTCGGTGAAGATCACCGTGATGAGGGACAGTGCCGACGGTGCCAGCAGCGCCGCGAAGGCGCCCTGCAGGCCACGACCGGCGAAGAACATGGCCTGGTTCTGGGCAATCCCACCCAGTGCGGAGGCGGCGGCGAAGCCGACCAGGCCGACGAGGAAGACGTTGCGCCTGCCGAGGTAGTCCGCGAGCCGACCGCCCAGCAACAACAGCCCACCGAAGATCAGGGTGTACGCCGTCAACGCCCACTGCTTGTTCGCGTCGGAAATGTTCAGGTCGCGCTGGGCGAAGGGCAACGCAATCGTCACGATCGAGGCGTCGAGGACGACCATGAGCTGCGCGAGGGCGATGACGACCAGCGCCCACCAGCGGCGGGACGGATGGCCGCCTCGGACGGCGCTGGTGCTGCCTGCCGCCGGGTTCCCCCGCTCGGGGGTTACGGTCAATACTTCAGACACGGTCTCTCCTCCGTTAGTGAACGTCCGCGTTCTCTACCGCAGTAGAATAGTTGCGGTGATTAAGGAACGCAAGCGTTCACTGCTTGTATGTGACACGGACCATCGGCAAGGACTTGATACATGGACGCACCGACAACTCTCAGTTCGTGCGGGGGTCGACCGCATCTGCGCAAGCGCGGGGAGGCGCTGGAGGACGCCATCATCGAAGGCGCCTACGCCGAGCTGTCCGAGGTGGGCTACGCCCGGTTCTCGATCGAAGGTGTCGCCGCTCGCGCACAGACCGGCAAGGCGAGCATCTATCGCCGGTGGCCCAGCAAGCAGGATCTGCTGTTGGACGTGCTGTGCGCGCGCCTGCCCGGTCCTCAGCAGTGCGGACTGCAGCCTGAGCTCGACGAGACGGTCACCACGGCCGACGCACTGCGGCAGATGGCTCGGTCGATCAGCCATGTCCTCGACAGCCCGGCTGGCGACGCCATGCGGGCGGTGAAGTGTGAAGCGGTCACCGATCCCCGCCTCGCGCTGGCCATTGACGAGCGCTTCCAAGCACCGCGTCGTGCTGCCATCCTCGATCTGCTGCGTCGTGGCGTCGCCCGAGGTGAGGTGCGCCCCGGCGCGGCTTGTGAGCTCGTGGCCGACGTCCTCCCCGCCGTGCTTATGCACCGCATCATCCTGCAGCGCAAGCCACTCACCGAGGAGGACCTGCGCGACGTGATCGAACAGGTGCTCATCCCCCTGATCTCCAGCCAATGAAACGGGCCACGCCACAAAACTAGAACGTGTTCTTGACGGTCCCACGCCGGTGCTGCAGAGTCGTGCCCACAGACCACAGCTGAGACGTTCAACAAGTGAAGGGCGTGTAGACGAACGTGAAGACTAAGGGCGCAATCCTCTGGGGCATCAACGAGCCGTGGTCGGTCGAGGAGATCGAGATCGGCGATGCGCGCGCGGGTGAGGTCACCGTCGAGCTCGCCGCGTCGGGCATGTGCCACTCCGACGAACACGTCGTCACCGGTGCCACCCCGGCCGGTTTCCCCTTCCTGGGCGGTCACGAGGGAGCGGGTGTGGTCACCGCGGTCGGCCCCGGCGTGACCAATCTCGAGGTCGGCGACCACGTGGTCAGCTCCTTCATCCCCTCCTGTGGCGTGTGCCCGGCGTGTTCCTCCGGCCACCAGAACCTGTGCGACCTCGGCGCGGGACTGCTCACCGGACAGTCGATCAGCGACGGCAGCTTCCGGATCCAGGCCCGCGGCAAGGACGTCTCCGCGATGGTGCTGCTCGGCACCTTCTCCCCCTACATGACGGTGAACCAGGCGTCCGTGGTGAAGATCGAGAAGGACATCCCGCTGGAGGTGGCGGCCCTGGTCGGCTGCGGGGTCACCACCGGGTGGGGCTCCGCAGTCAACGTCGCGGGGGTGCGGCCCGGCGAAACCGTGGTGGTCATCGGCTGCGGCGGGGTGGGCATCAACGCCGTGCAGGGTGCGGCGCGGGCGGGCGCCAAGCGGGTGATGGTGGTCGACCCCGTGGAGTTCAAGCGAGAGCAAGCCATGGAGTTCGGCGCCACTCATACCTACGCCACCGCCCAGGAGGCCATGACCGCCGTCTACGAGCTGACCTGGGGCCGGGGCGCGGACAAGTCCATCGTCTGCATCGGCCACATCCACGGCGAGGACGTCGACACCGCCGTTTCCATCATCGGCAAGGGCGGCACCGCCGTCATCACCGGCATGGGCGACATCGCCGACATGGACGTCAAGCTCAACCTGTTCACCTTCACCATGTTGCAGAAAGACCTGAAGGGCAACATCTTCGGTGGCGGCAACCCCCGAGTGGAGATTCCCAGCCTGCTGTCGATGTACCAGGAGGGCATGCTCAAGCTCGACGAGCTGGTGACCAACACCTACGAGCTCGAGGACATCAACCAGGGATACCAGGACATGCGGGACGGCAAGAACCTGCGCGGCGTCATCCGCTACACCGACGCCGACCGCTAGGCCAGCTCGCCCGTGAGATAACGCTGCACGGTAGGGGCCACAGCCGCGACGACTGCGGTGGCCTCTGCGGTGGCCAGCGGCGGCACCCGCACCACGTGGCGCAGCACGGCCAGCCCGACCAGCTGAGAACCGACGAGCGTGGCCCGCAACTGCGGATCAGGGACATCGAGCACGGCGACTATTCGACTGATGATCTGCTCGGCGACGAACACCCGCAGCAGTTCCGCGGCCTGTTCGTTGGTCATCGCCGCCTGGATCAGCGCCAGCATCGGTCCCCGAGTGTCCGCGGTGTCGACCATCCCCAGGAAGAACCGCACCAAGCGCTCCCCGACGTGCTCGACGTCGCCGTCCAGCACCGCAGGCAGGGCAGCGGTGAAGTCCACCGGCAGCGCCAGCGCGGCGAGGAACAGCTCGTGCTTGGTCCCGTAGAAGTGGTGCACCAGCGCCGGATCCACGTCGGCGGCCCTGGCCACGGCCCGCACCGAGGTTCCCTCGTAACCGACCACAGCGAACGCAGCGCGGGCCGCGACCAGGATTGCCTCCTTGCTGCCGCTGGTCCCCGGCCGTCGCCCAGCACGGGGTGAGCTCACGCCGTCTGCCTGCGCAGGGTCAGCGCGGCGAGCCCCAGCCCCACCAGGATGACTCCGGCCACCACGGCCAGGTCCACCATCAACGCGGCGCTCCAACCCGGAGTTGCGGTCACCCGCTGCAGCCCGTCGGCAGCGTAGGACAGCGGAAGCACGTCCGAGAGCCACCGCAAGCCAGCGGTCATGTTCTCCCGCGGTGCGAGCAGACCGCACAGCAGCACCTGGGGCAGCACCACGGCGGGGAGGAACTGCACCGCCTGGAACTCCGTGGCGGCAAAGGCGCTGACAAGCAAGCCGAGCGCCATGCCGAGCAGCGCGCAGAGCACCACCAGGCCAAGGAGAACCGCCACGCTGCCGGTGATCCGTAGGCTCAATGGGCCCAGCGTGAGCGCGCAGGCGAGCAGACCCTGCACGAT
>JALYVL010000250.1 GCA_030853285.1 Actinomycetota bacterium
CGGACTGGCAACCGACTTCGGCATCAGCGTGGATCCCGACGCTGCTCCAGCCCCCGCGGCGGTATCCACTCCGTCGCCTGCAATCAGCCTGAAGAAGCAACAGCTGATCAACTTGGACAAGAAGCTCGCCAGCACCGCCCCGGCCATGCTGAGCCTCACCAAGAAGGCCGCGGTGTCGCTGGAAAAGCGCGGGCTCGGCGAACACACCGCACGGGTGGCGTTGTGCCTGGACATCTCCGGGTCGATGAATCGGCTCTACCGCAACGGCAGCATTGCGAAGCTGGCCGAACGCGTCCTCGCTCTGGGCCTGCGCTTCGACGACGACGGGCAGGTCGACGTTTTCCTGTTCGGCAGGGACGGACACCAGGCCGGCGCCCTGCAGCTGGACAACCGAACCGACTACGTGCCGTCCATGCTCAAGCAGTTCGGTCTGGAACCGGCCACCTACTACGGCAAGGCGATGGCGTTGATTCGCCAGCACTACTTCGGCAGCGCCGAGTCGCGACGCGAACCGCGCGCCGACACGGTCCCGGTGTACGTCATGTTCGTCACCGACGGGCAGACCTTCGACGAGGACGGCGCCCGGGAGCAGGTCATTTCCTCCAGCTACGAGCCGTTGTTCTGGCAGTTCATGGCCATCGGCGCCAGCGCGCGCACAGCTGCCGCACCCGCAGCACCGGGCCGGCCGTCCACCGGATTGTTCGGCAAGCGCAGGGCCGCTCCCGCCGGTGCCAACAGCGAGTTCCGGTTCCTCGAGGAGCTGGACGACATGGCGGGCCGCTACGTGGACAACGCCGACTTCTTCGCCGTCGAGGATCCTGCCGCGATCGCGGACGACGAGCTGTTCGAGCTCTTGATGACGGAGTACCCGGGCTGGCTCACCCAAGCCCGCGCCAAGGGTCTGCTGCGCTAGGTTTGAACCATGACAGGACCAACTGCACCGGGAACCTTGAGCTTGACGCCGCCCGCGCCGGTCGCGGTGGTCGAGCAGGAGCAGGCCGAAGGCATGCTGCCCATCGACCCCGCCCGCATGGCCGAGTTGCAGAAGATGTCCAGCGCCTACGTCGCGGACCTGGAGAACCTGACGCCGAACAGCCCGGAGCTGGCGGCCAAGGTCGACGAGATCAGCCGGGTGGGCGCCGATGAGTTGATGGCCTCGGCCAACGTGTCCAACCGGATGCTCGAGCGGCCCTCCTCGGCGCTGGCGGGCACGTCAGGCAAGACCGACGCCGGCCCCCAGGCCAAGGTGGGCAAAACGCTGGCCGACCTGCGGCGCACGGTGGAGGAGCTCACCCCCAACCAGGCCGATCTCACGCCCACGAAGAAAATCCTGGGTTTTATCCCCGCGGGCAAGCGGATCGACAAGTACTTCGACCGCTACCGCACGGCGCAGTCGCAGCTGGACGGCATCACCAAGTCGCTCTCGGCCGGTCAGGACGAGCTGCGCAAGGACAACGCGTCCATCGAGCAGGAGCGCGCGAACATGTGGAAACTGATGGGCGAGCTCACCGAGTACGCCTCGCTGATGACCCAGCTCGACGCGGCCGTGGGCGCGCGCGCCGACGCGCTCGAGTCCAGCGACCCCAGCAAGGCCACCGCGTTCAAGTCCGAGGTGCAGTTCGCCGTGGTGCAGCGCCACCAGGACATCCTCACCCAGCTGGCGGTCGCGGCGCAGGGCTACCTGGCGATGGACATGGTGAAGAAGAACAACATCGAGCTGATCAAGGGCGTGGAGCGGGCGCGGACCACGACGCTGTCTGCGCTGCGCACCGCGGTCATCGTGGCCGAGGCGCTGACCAACCAGCGCCTGGTCCTCACCCAGATCACCGCGCTGAACACGGTGACCAGCAACGTCATCGCCAACAACGCCGCCATGCTCAAGCAGAACTCCGCGGACATCCAGCAACAGGCCGCCTCCTCCAGCATCGACATCGCGAAGCTGCAGCAGGCCTTCGACGATGTGTTCGCGACCATGGACGCCGTGGACACCTTCCGCGCGCAGGCCGTAGGCAACATGCAGCAGACCGTCACCGCACTGGAGGGGCAGCTCGTCAAGGCGCGGCCCTACCTGGAGCGCGCCAGCTCCCCCACCCCGCGCTAGCCCGCGATGTGGAGCTCCTTGTTCGGCCGGGACCGCGACAATGATCGCACCCGCGACGCCGAGACCCCGCCCCCGGCCGCCGAGCCCGCGGCGTCGGAGAAGCCGTTCGCCGAGCAGATGCGTGCCCAGCTCAGCGACGTCAGCTGGACTGCGCGCCGTGCCGGTGATCGCCTGCCGGTGGCCGCGCTGCCGCGGCTCGGGTTGATCGAGGACTTGCTGCACCCGTTGCTCAAGCACCTGCGTACCAGCCCGCCGTCGGTGGACGAGGAGATCGCGGTGCAGGCCTTCGTTGGCGACTACCTTCCCACCAGCATTGACGCGTACCTGTCGATGAACCGCCAGTTCGCACTGCAGACCCGGGCGGACGGCCGGACTCCGGGGGATGATCTGCTGGAGCAGCTGGCCACTTTGGAGCAGGCCATCGGGGAGCTCGCACAAGCGGTCTATGCCCACGACGGGCAGCAGCTCCAGGTGCAGGGCCGGTTCCTGAGCACCAAGTTCAGCGGTACCGACCTCGATCTCTAGACTTGGCGGACCTGGCTCGGAAAGGGGGACGATGGCGCCGGTAAAACTGATCCGGGGCAGCAACACCTCGCTCAGCGAGCTCATCCCTGGTCTGGGCACGGTGCTGGTCGGGTTCGGCTGGAACGTGGTGCAGAGCCGCGGTCCCGCGGTGGAGCTGGTGGCATCGGCGATTGTGTGCGGCGCCTCTGGGCGGGCGCTCTCCGACGACCACCTGGTGTTCTTCAACCAGCTGGTGTCCCCCGACGGGGCCGTGCAGTACGTAGAGAACGACGCCGAGCAGATCGAGGTCGACCTCGCCGCGGTGCCCGCCGACGTCGCCAAGATCGTGTTCGTGGTGTACGCGGACCCGGACCTGCGCAAGCCCGGGAGCTTCGGCGCGGTCCGCGGGGCCTACGTGCGGGTGTGCGACCGCGGCGGCACCGAGCTGATCCGCTACGACATCGAGGATGGTGCCGGGTTGGACATCACCGCCATGGTGTTCGCCGAGCTCTACCGGCACAACGGCGCGTGGAAGCTGCGCGCCATCGGGCAGGGGTACTCCACGGGGCTGCAAGGCGTGGCCGACGACTTCGGCGTGCAGGTCTGAGCGGTGGCACTGGACAGGACAGTTGCGCGACCGGACATCGGCTACCTGCGCCGCAGACCGCTCCGCACCGCAAACGCCCGTGCCGATCGCACGGTAGCTCAGCCGCCCGCGACCGGCTCGCTCTCCCTGGCCCTCGGCCCTCCGACGCGCGTAGCGCCCACATCCCGCGCTCCGAAGGCACCGCCGTTGCCCGCCACGGCCCGCGTCCGCGGTCGCACGCTGCTCACCGCGGACGCCCCCGTCGCCACCCTGGACCGCCGACAGAGCGCCATCGGCTCGCTGACCTTCGACGCCACCCCGCACGGGCGGGTGAACGGGGTGTGGGAGCTGACCGACGGCACCGCG
>JALYVL010000251.1 GCA_030853285.1 Actinomycetota bacterium
AACGGCGCGCTGGGCAACGTGGTGAACTCTGCTGCCGCGGCCTTGCAGGGCAACGGCCAGACCTTGCACGACACCCTGACCCAGCTCTCCCAAGCCATCAAGACCCTCTCCGACGGGCGGGTGGACTTGTTCGGCACCATCCGCAACCTGCAGGTGTTCGTGTCCGCGCTCTCGGCCAGCGACAACCAGCTCGTGGAGTTCGGTGGTCGGCTCGCCTCGGTGTCCGATGTGCTGGCGAAGAACAGCACCAATCTCGGCAACGCACTGCAGAGTCTCGATGTGGCGGTGGCCGAGGTCGAGCGGTTCGTCCGGGAGAACCGCGACGGCCTGCGTACCTCGGTGCAGAACCTGGCCGACGTCACCCAGGTACTGGCGGACAAGCAGCCCCAGCTGGAGCAGATACTGCACTCCGCCCCCACGGCGCTGGCCAACTTCTTCAACATCTACCAACCGGCGAACAACGCGCTCACTGCCACGCTGGCCATCTCCAACTTCCAGAACCCGATCAACTTCATCTGCGGGGCCATCGCCGGCATCGGCGACCAGGGTGCCGAACAGGGCGCGAAGTTGTGCGCCCAGTACCTGGGCCCGTTCTTGAACACCCTGAAGTTCAACTACCCGGCGCTGGGCATCAACCCGGTCCAGGGCGCCAAGGCAGAGCCGGGCCAGACCCAGCTCAGTGAGCCGGGGCTGGACGTGAACACGGGAGTGAAACCCAGCACCACCAAGCCGGGCGCGCCGGGCTACAGCGGGGTCGAGATGCCGTCGGTGACGCCACCCGGCAAACCGGGACTGCCGGGACTGCTCGTGCCGCAGGGAGGCAACTGATGCAAGGCCGACGCGGGGGCGCCGTTGTCACGATCGTGCTCGCCGCGACGGTCGTCCTGGGTGGATGTGAGTTCAAGGGGTTGAACTCCTTACCGCTGCCGGGCACCCAGGGCGGCGGCGAGGGCTCGTACAGCGTCGAGATCGAGATGCCCAACGTCACCACCATCGACCAGAACTCGCCGGTGAAGGTGGACGACGTCACGGTGGGCAGCGTTACCGACATCGAGCTGGACGGCTGGCACGCCAAGGTCACCGTGTCGCTGAACAAAGATGTGGTGCTGCCCGCGAATGTCACCGCGATGATCGGGCAGACGTCGTTACTGGGCTCCAACCACGTCAAGCTCGCCGCGCCGATGCCACCGGTAGCACCAGCGGGGCGCCTGAAGGGCGGCGACGTCATTCCGCTGGATCGTGCCGGCGCCTATCCCACCACCGAGCAGGCGTTGTCCTCGCTGTCGGTGGTGCTCAACGGCGGCGGCCTGGGCCAGATCCAAGACATCGCGACGGAGCTCAACGCCGCGTTGAAGGGGCGCGAAAGTTCGGTCCGGAGTCTGTTCACCCAGCTGAACACGCTCTTGGGTGGGCTGGACAACCAAAAGCTGGACATCGTGCACGCCATGGAGGGTCTCAACCGGCTGTCCAGCCAGGTGGCGCAGCAAAACACCGTGTTGGCCGGCGCGATCAACGGGATCGAGCCGGCGCTGGAGGTGCTCAACCGGCAGCGCGGGGACCTCACCAACGCGCTGACCTCGCTCGGTCAGCTCGGTGACGTCGCCACGAAGGTGGTGAGCAGCACCAAGGACAACCTGGTTGCGAACCTCACCGATCTTGCCCCGGCGCTGTCCGGACTGGCCGATTCGGGGCAGTCGCTCACCCAGAGCCTCAGCATCCTGGGCACCTTTCCCTTCCCGATGAACTCCTACAAAAACGCGTTCCGCGGTGATTACGCCAACCTCGGGGTGACGGTGGACTTCACCCTCGCCCGGCTGGACCAGGCGCTGCTCAAAGGCACGCCACTGGCCGGAACGCTCATCTCACTGCAAACCGTGCTGCAGCAGAACGCCGGCCTGGGTGCCATGGCCGCCGATCCGCTGCAGGCGCCGCTGCACACCCCGCCTCAGTCTCAGCCCGCGCCGCCGCCCGCGCCCAACTCGCCACCTGCGGTGGCCGCACCGGCGGGGGCGGGAAAGTGATCCTGTCTCGCTTCGTCCGCATTCAGCTGGCCATCTTCGCGGTGCTCACCGTGATCGGTGTCTCCGTGATGGGGCTGTACTACATTCACCTGCCCGCCCTGGTGGGGATCGGAGAAACCTCCGTGACGGTGCAGCTGCCCGCGGCCGGTGGGTTGTACCGCTTCGCCAACGTCACCTACCGGGGCAAGACGATCGGCAATGTCGCGCAGGTAAAGCTCACCCCCAACGGGGTGGATGCCGTGCTCTCGATCGACAGCGCAACCTCTGTTCCTGCCGACCTTGATGCACGGGTCAAGAGCGTGTCCGCGATCGGTGAACAGTACGTCGACCTGCTGCCGCGCCACGGCGGTGGACCCTACCTGAGCGACGGTGCGGTGATCCCCCTCAACCGGACCTCGGTGCCCGAGGAGATCGGGCCCATCCTCGACCAGGCCAACGCGCTGCTGGCGAGCATCCCGGCGGGCAAGTTCAAGACGGTGGTCGATGAGAGTTTCACGGCGTTCAACGGTTCCGGCCCGGATCTGCAACGGTTGCTGGACAACACGCGCCTGTTCCTACAGGCGGCGCAGGACAACATTGCGCCGACCACGACGCTGCTCGACCAGCTCGGCCCTTTGCTGGACACCCAGGTGGTGACCAGTGATGCCATCCGGGCATGGACGTCAAACCTGGCGACTTTTACCAACCAGCTGCGCCAGAGCGACCCCGAGCTGCGCACGCTGCTGGTCAAGGGTCAGCCCTTCGCCCAGCAGGCCACGGGCCTGTTCCAGGACCTTCGTCCGACGTTGCCGATTCTGCTCGCAAATCTCACCAGTGTCGGCCAGGTCGGGGTCACCTACAACGCTGCGCTCGAGCAGGTGCTGGTCATCTACCCTCCGCTCACCGCAGCGTTGGAGTCGGTGGTGTTGCCCTCGGCCGGAACCGGCAGTGCCAACCTGGACTTCCAGCTGAACATCAACCAACCACCACCGTGCACCACGGGCTTCATCCCTGCTGACCAGCGGCGTTCACCGACCGACTTATCCATTCCGGACACCCCCGCCGGGTTGTTCTGCAAGATTCCGCAGAACAACATCACCGGCGTGCGCGGCGCGCGCAACCTGCCGTGCGTCGACGTGCCCGGCAAGCGCGCGCCGACACCGGAGCTGTGCCGTGATCCGAAGGGGTACGTCCCGCTGGGCACCAACCCTGTCGTGGGGCCGCCGCAGCCCGTGACACCCCAGGCGGCTGCGACCCCTGCCGTTGCGTCCCCCGCCACTCCCGCGGCCACCGCGCCGACGCCGGGATCGGTGACCGGCGCAGCGCCGTATGACCCGACGTCGGGTACGTATGTTGGGGCGGACGGGAAGAGCTACACCCAAGCTGATCTCGCGCAGGGCACGGCGCATGGCGCCGGCATGACGTGGCAGCAGTTGTTGACCGCACCGACAGGATCAGGGCATCAGTGACTCCGAGTGAACCAGTAGGTCAACGGCAACGCAGAAAGGCGACGAGGGCGCAGGGACCGGTGGGCGAGAGCGCTGCGGAGTCCTCGAC
>JALYVL010000252.1 GCA_030853285.1 Actinomycetota bacterium
CGTGTCACGTGTTGTGCGAAAGCGGCATTCGCCCAGCGTGGCGGCGCTCAGAAGCAGTGCTCCGGACCGGGGTAAACGCCGCGACGTACCTCGTCGGCGTAGTCGGTGGCCGCCCGGCGGAGCTCGCCGGCCACGTCGCCGAAGCGCTTGACGAATTTGGGCGCCTTGCCCTCGCTGAGCCCGGCCATGTCCTGCCAGACCAGCACTTGCGCGTCGCAGTCCGGCCCGGCGCCGATGCCCACCGTGCAGATGGCCAGCTTGGCGGTGATCTGCGCGGCCAGCTGGGCGGGCACCATCTCCATCACCACCGAGAATGCGCCGGCCTCCTGAACCGCCAGTGCGTCGGCGACCAGCTGCTCCGCGCCGTTGCCGCGACCTTGCACCCGGAAGCCGCCGAGTCCGTTGACGCTTTGCGGGGTGAAACCGATGTGCGCCATCACGGGGATGCCGGCGGCGGTGATGGCGGCGATCTGCGGGGCGACGCGTTCACCGCCCTCGAGCTTCACCGCGTGGGCGAGGCCCTCTTTGAGGAAGCGGACCGCGGTGGCCACCGCTTGCTCCGGCGTCGACTCGTAGCTGCCGAACGGAAGGTCGGCCACCACCAACGCGTGCGGCGCGCCGCGCACCACGCCACGTACCAGCGGCACAAGCTCATCCACGGTGACTGGCACGGTGGTGTCGTAGCCGTAGACCACGTTGGCCGCGGAGTCGCCGATCAGCAACACCGGAATCCCGGCGTCGTCGAAGATCTTCGCGCTGGAGTAGTCGTAAGCGGTGAGCATCGGCCAGCGGTCGCCGCTTTCCTTCATCGCCGCGAGGTGGTGGATCCGGGTGCGGGGTCGCGCTTTCGGGGCCGTGGTTGGCGCGCTGCCGTACAGAGTCTGCTCAGTCATGTCGTCCGTCCTTGCCTCGAGGCCCTGACGGGTCCCCGGGTGATGAGGGTGCTGACTCGATAAATGGTGCCACCACTGTCCAGCCCGAGCGCTATGTTGCGGTGCAGGTCACATCGCCCGCAGGTGGGCAGCACTTGTCGCGGGTTGTTCTCACTTCAGGCCCACTTGTCGCGAGAACTTCTCGTGACAAGTGTGAGTCGGCGGTGCGGCACGCCCCCACTACTCGGGGGCCCGCTCACGCCACGAGTTGGTCAGTGGCAGCCTGCGGTCGCGCCCGAATGCCTTTACTCCGATCTTGGTGCCCGGTGGATATTGGCGGCGCTTGTATTCCGCCCGGTCGACCTTGCGCACGATGTCTTCGACGAGCTCGGCGTCGAAGCCGTCGGCCACCATCTCGGCGAAGCTCGCGTCGCCCTCCACGTAGCGGGTCAGGATCTCGTCGAGCACGCCGTAGTCGGGCAAGGAGTCCGAGTCGAGCTGGCCCGGCCGTAGCTCGGCGGAGGGCTCCTTGCTGATCGACGCCTCGGGGATGGGCGGCGTCAGCCCAGCCTCGACCGCCGCGGCGTTGCGCCAGCGGGCAAGTTGCCAGACAAAGGTCTTGGACAGGTCCTTGATGGGGGCGAAACCGCCCACTGCGTCGCCGTAGATGGTCGAGTAACCCACCGCCAACTCGGACTTGTTACCCGTGGCGAGCACCAGATGCCCCTCGGCGTTGGACAGCGCCATCAGCGTCACCCCGCGGCAGCGGGCCTGCACGTTCTCCTCGGCCAATCCGGTCAGCCCCAGTTGGTCGACGAAGACGTCCACCAGCGCGCCGATGGCCTCTACCCGGTAGTGCAACCCGGTGCGCTCGGCCATCTCGGACGCGTCCGACCGCGAGTGCTCCGAGGAGTACGCCGAGGGCATCGACACTCCGTAGACCGCGTCGGAGCCGAGCGCGTCCACCGCCAGCGCGGCGACCACCGCGGAGTCGATACCCCCGGACAGACCTAGCACCACCGAACGAAAGCCGTTCTTGTGCACGTAGTCCCGCAGGCCGGTGACCAGCGCGCCCCAAACCTCCGCCTCCTCGTCCAGCGGCGTGGCGACGGTGCTCGGCCGGGGTTCCCAGGCGGGCAGCGCGTCCTCGGCGATGGTCATGCGCCGCAGGTTCCACCCCGCGATGGTGTCAGCACCGCGCCCACCCGCAGTGAGGTCGACGTCCACCGTCAGCAGCTGCTCGACGAACTGTGCCGCTCTGGCGAGCACCGCACCGTCGGCGCCGATCACCATCGAGTCGCCGTCGAACACCAGCTCGTCCTGCGCCCCGACGAGGTTGACGTAGGCGATCGCTGCTCGAGCTTCCTTGGCGCGTTGGGCCACCAATGCACCGCGGGCGTCGTCCTTGGAGCGCTCGTAGGGCGACCCGTTCAGGCAGAGCAACAGGTCCACCCCCGCTTCTGCGTATGCGGCCACCGGACCGCCGTCCTGCCAGATGTCCTCACAGATCACCAGGCCGACCTGCACGCCGTACGCCGTCAGCACCGGCAGGGCGTCGCCAGCGGCGAAGTAGCGGAACTCGTCGAACACGCCGTAGTTGGGCAGATGGTGCTTGGCGTAGGTGGTGAGCACCGCACCGCCGTGCAGCACCGCCGCGCAGTTGCGGGCACCGCCCGCGTCGTGGTCGAGGTACCCCAGGACCACCAACGCATCCCCGCACCCAGCATCGGCGAGGCGGGTGGCCAGTCCCTCCATGGTCGCGCGGGAGGCCTCCGCGAACGAGCGCCGCAACGCCAGGTCCTCCACCGGGTAACCGGTGAGCACCATCTCCGGAAACACCACGATCTGCGCGCCGTCTTCCGCTGCGCGCTGCGTCCACTCGAGCACCAGGGCGGCGTTGCCGCTGAGATCACCGACGCACGGATTCACCTGGGCGAGGGCCAGACGCAGCTGAGGCATGGGGTGCAGCCTAGTGAGCCGTATCGCGTCACTGACCGCGACGCGTGGCACCATCGCAGCATGAGACTGCGCTCCGCTCACCGACGCCGCGCCCTCGCGGTGCTTGCCGCGGCCGTGGTGGCGGTGGCAATCCCTGGCTGCGCGTCCAGCAGCTCTCGGGCGGTGGCGGTTCCCACCCCGCCGAGCACCGTCACCAGCTCGGGAAAGCCCATCGGTCCCGTGCCTGCTGGCCTGCAGAGTTACTACGCGCAGGTGATCACCTGGGGGGATTGCACCGCATTCGCGCGGACCCCAGCCAACGAGAAGTCTTACACGGCGCCGGGGCTCCAATGCGCGCGGATGCAAGCGCCCGTGGACTACACGCAGCCACAAGGTAAGCAAGTGAGCCTGAGCTTGCTGCGCAGGCCCGCCTCGGGGACAAAGACCGGCTCGCTGGTCGTCAACCCCGGTGGACCCGGAGGCTCCGGCATGGACACAGCGGCCGATCTGTCGTCCATGGTGGCCAACAGCCCGCTGGGTGAGCACTTCGACCTCGTCGGGTTCGATCCACGGGGAGTCGGGGCCTCGGAGCCTGCCGTCGTCTGCCAGACCGGGCCGGAGAACGACGCCCAGCGCAAAGACGTGGACGTCGATACCTCCCCGGCAGGCATCGCCAAGACCGAGCAAGAAGAAAAGGACTACGTCAGCAAGTGCGCACAGCGGGTCAGCCCCGACG
>JALYVL010000253.1 GCA_030853285.1 Actinomycetota bacterium
GCGACGATCAGCCCGCCGGCGTCCGCGGCCGTGACCAGGTGCGCCATGAACGGCGGCATGGTCTCGGCGACGTTGCCGCCGAGCAGCAGGATGGCGTGGGCATCCGTCAGGTCGGTCACCGGGAAGGGCAGCCCGCGGTCCATACCAAAGGAGCGGATCCCCGCCGCCGCGGCTGAGGCCATGCAGAACCGGCCGTTGTAGTCGATGTTCGCGGTGCCCAGCGCCACCCGGGCGAACTTGCCCAGCAGGTACGCCTTTTCGTTGGTCAAGCCACCGCCACCGAACACCGCGACGGCGTCGGGGCCGCCGAGGTGCTGCGCAGCGCGGAAGCCGTCGACGACCCGGTCCAGCGCTTCCGCCCACTCTGCCTCGCGCAGCGCCCCGTCCCGGGTGTCCCTGATCAACGGTGCGGTGAGTCGGTCCGGGTGGTGCAGCAAGGACGCCGCGGTCCACCCCTTCTGGCACAGGCCCTCCCCGTTGGTGGGAAACTTCCGCGGCGCGATGACGGCCGTGGCGGCTGATCCGGTGACCGACATGGCGCACTGCAGTCCGCAGTAGGGGCAGTGTGTCGCCGTCCCCTCAGCCGTCGCTGTCATGTCAACCATCGTTGGCTACCGCTGTGACGGGACGGCTAGCGCTGTGTTGCGTCGATGTGACGCTGCCAAAGCGGGGCCTGCGCAGATAGACGGTCCAGGTCAGAGCGGCGCACACCAAGTAGAAGCCAAGGAATACAACGAAAGCCATCGTGGCCGACTTGCTCGGCGAGCTGTAGGACGCCCGCAGCACCAGGTTGATGGCCACGCCGCCGAGCGCGCCGATCGCGCCGGCGAGTCCAATCAGCGCGCCGGACATCCGCCTTGACCAGGCACCGGCCGCCGCCTCGCTCCCACCCCTGTCGACGATGCGCCGCGAGTGGGCGGCGAAGATGGCCGGGATCATCTTGTAGGTGGAGCCGTTGCCCACGCCGGAGAGGAGGAACAAGGCGATGAACCCGGCGACCACCGGCCCCAGCGATCCGTTCCCGCTGCTCGCGGCGACCAGCAGGCCTGCCGCGGCCACCATCGCCACGAAGGTGACGAAGGTGATGCGTCCACCACCAATGCGGTCGGCGAGCATCCCGCCGAGCGGGCGTGCCACCGAGCCGAGCAGCGGGCCCAGGAAGGCGATTTGGGCCGAGTGCAACGCGGCTGCGCTCTGCATCGCTGCCGTCGCAGCGGATCCGTGGGTCAACTCGGCGAGGAAGTGGATCTGCAGCACCTGGCCGAAGGCGAAGCTGTACCCGATGAACGACCCGAAGGTACCGATGTAGAGGAAGGACATCACCCAGGAGTCGCGGTAGCGCAACACATCCACCAGCGCGCGCAGACTGGTGGGCTGACCGCCGAGGTTGTCCATGAATAACGCCGCGCCGAGGGCGGCGCAGGCGATGAGCACCAGGTATACCGCGCAGACCATCGACGGTGCGCGGTTACCTGCTGTGGCGATGACCAGCAGTCCGACGAGCTGGATCGCGGGCACCCCGACGTTGCCGCCCCCGGCGTTCAACCCGAGGGCCCAGCCCTTGAGCCGCTGCGGGTAGAAGGCGTTGATGTTCGTCATCGAGGAGGCAAAGTTGCCGCCGCCGACTCCGGCGAACGCGGCCACGACGACGAAGGTGGTGTAGGACGTGCCCGGGTGGGCCATGAAGTACATCGTCAGACCCGTGGGGACGAGCAGCACCAGCGCGCTGAAGATCGTCCAGTTGCGGCCCCCGAATCGAGCGGTGGCCACCGTGTACGGGATCCGCAGGATCGCCCCGACCAGTGTGGGCACGGCGACGAGGAAGAACTTGCCCGCCGCATCGATGCCGTACACCGCCGCAGGCATGAACAGCACCATGACCGACCAGACAGACCAGATCGAGAAACCCACGTGCTCGGCGAACACCGACCAGATCAGGTTGCGACGGGCGATCTGCTTGCCACCGGCCTCCCAGGCGGCCGTGTCCTCGGCGTCCCAGTCGGGGATGTAGTGCTTGCGCAGCTGCGTCATTTTCTCGACCTCCAGGCTTGAGGAGGACGACGGTAGGAGCAGGCTGTTGCGGGCAGGAGTCGCCGCGTTACGCAGGCGTCACGAGTCGCTCACCATCGGGACTGCACCGTTGTGAGGGCTCAGAGCAGATAACGAAACAGCGGGCTGTCCGGCGGGATGAGCTGCACGTCCGGCGGGCAGTGCTGCATACGCTCCAGCAGGGCAGGAAGATCTTCGGGACGGCCGAGCTCGATGGCCACCAGCGCCGGACCCTTCTCGCGGTTATTGCGCTTGACGTACTCGAACAGGGTGATGTCGTCGTCGGGGCCGAGGATCTCGTCCAGAAAACCGCGCAGCGCACCCGGCTCCTGCGGGAAGTCGACCAGGAAGTAGTGCTTGCGGCCCTCGTGCACCAGCGCGCGTTCCACCACCTCGCCGTAGCGACTGACGTCGTTGTTGCCGCCGGACACCACGCACAGCACGTGGGCGCCGGGTTCGACGGTCATGGCGGTGCCGAGCGCCGCCGCAGCCAGCGCTCCCGCAGGCTCAGCGATGATGCCGTCGCTCTGATACATCGCCAACATCTCGCAGCACACTTGCCCCTCGGGGACGCTGACCAGCTCGACCCCGCCGTCACGCACCAGTGGGTAGGTGATCTCGCCGGCACGGCGGACCGCGGCACCGTCGACGAAGCTGTCGATCTCGCGCAGGGTCACCGGCTCTCCTGCGGTCAGCGCGGTGGCCATGCAGGCCGCACCAGCAGGCTCCACCCCGACGACGCGGACCTCGGGGTGCCGCTCACCCAGCCAGGCGACGGTGCCTGCCAACAGCCCCCCGCCGCCCACAGGTACCACCACCACGTCGGGGGCCGAACCCAGCTGCTGCACCGCCTCCGCGACCACGGTGCCCTGACCGGCGATGGTGCGCGGGTGGTCGAAGGCGGGCACGCGAATGGCGCCGCTGGCGACTTCGTCCTGCGCCGCCGCGGCGGCCGCGTCGTCATAGCTGTTGCCCAGCACCACAAGCTCCACCATGTCACCACCCAGGGCCGCAATGCGGTCGCGCTTCTGCCGCGGCGTGGTCCGCGGCACGTAAATCCGTCCGTGCACACCGACGGCCGCGCACGCGTAGGCCAAACCCTGCGCGTGATTGCCGGCGCTGGCGCTGACCACCCCCGCGGCCCGCTCGTCCGCATCGAGCTGGACCACGAAGTTGTACGCGCCGCGCACCTTGTAGGAACGGACGACCTGGAGGTCCTCCCGCTTGAGCCAGACGGTGCCGCCCACCCGGGTGGACAGCCGTGCATTGCGTTCCACCGACGTCCCCGGTATGCGACCGGCCAACCGAGCGGCGGCCGCTTCCACCATGGCGGCGTCCACAGCGGCGTTCACAGTCGTCGGCGCACCAGATCTGCTGCGTACTGCAGGCCCTCGAACGCCTCCGGGGTGGACCGCGGGTGCAGTGCGTGCACGGCGAGGCGGAACAGTAAGGCCCGCAACAACATCTGCGGCCACTCCGGCAGGTGTGCCCACCGGG
>JALYVL010000254.1 GCA_030853285.1 Actinomycetota bacterium
GCATCGAGGCGGTGATCGCGGACAACCACCTGCACGTGTCGTTCCCGGTGGAGGTGCGCTTCGCCGCGGCCGACGACATCCCGCTGTCCACGGCGTCGGGGCGCGACACCGGCTACCTTGCGGTGCACATGTTTCGCGACCAGCCCTACGAGCGATACTTCCGCGGCGTGGAGTCGGTGATGACCGCGCTGGACGGGCGCCCGCACTGGGGCAAGCTGCACTACCAAGACGCTGAGACACTCCGCGGCCGCTACCCGAGGTTCGAGGAGTTCCGTGCCGTGCGGGCCGGCGTGGATCCGGACGGGCGCTTCAGCAACGACTACCTGGAAAAGGTGCTGGGATGACGATCGACGAGCTACAGACACCAGCCCTGCTGGTCGAGCAGCCAATTTTACAGTCCAATGTGGACATAATGGCAGCCGCTCTGCCGGGCCCGCGGCTGCGGCCGCACGTCAAGGCGCACAAGTGCACCGAGCTGGCGCGGGTGCAGAGCGCGGCGGGGCACCCCGGCTTCACCTGCGCCGCCATCCGCGAGGTCGAAGGCATGGCCGCAGCGGGGCTCGGCACCGATCTGCTGCTGGCCAACGAGGTGCTCGACGCGCGGCGGCTCGGTGCCGTGGTGGCGCGCGGACACCGGGTGACCGTCGCCGTCGACTCACCAGAAACCGTGGCCGCAGCAGCCGATGGCGGCGTGCGCGAGGTGGTGGTGGACGTCAACATCGGCCTGCCCCGCTGTGGCTGCCCACCCGCCCACGCCGGGCACATTGCTGAGCTGGCCCGCGGCCGTGGGCTGGCAGTGCGCGGGGTGATGGGTTACGAGGGGCACCTGATGATGATGGCGCCGCCCGAGGAGCAGCAACGGTTGACCGAAGAGGCGATGGCCCTGCTGCTGGGCGCGCACGCCGACGTCGGTGGGGAGCTGGTCAGCGCGGGCGGCACCGGAACCTACGCCGTCAACACCTGGGCCACCGAGATCCAGGCCGGCTCCTACGCGCTGATGGACACCTCCTACGCGACGCTGGGCCATCCCTTCGGCCACGCGCTGTCGATCCTGGCCACCGTCATCTCGGTGAGCGCCGACTACGCCGTGGCCGACGTGGGGTTGAAGTCATTGGGCATGGACCACGGCAACCCGACCATCCCCGGCGCGCAGGTGTGGTTCTGCAGCGACGAGCACACCACGTTCGCCCCAGGGGAGCCCCCGCACGTGGGTGACCGCGTCCGGGTGCTCCCCGCGCACGTCGACCCGACGGTGGCCCTGCACGAGGCGATGTGGCTGGTGGAGGACGAACAGGTGCGGCAACGCTGGGCGGTGGACCTGCGCGGGTGGTAGTCGCGTTATGCTCTGCCGCGGCGCTGATGAGGCGCGGTACCGATGAGGTGCCATGCGGATGTAGTTCAATGGCAGAACATCAGCTTCCCAAGCTGAACACGCGGGTTCGATTCCCGTCATCCGCTCCGCTTGTGAGTGAAAGTTGGCGGTAGGCCGCCAACATTCACGCACAAGCGCGTAGTTTGCGCCTCATGGAGCGACGAATTGCGTTGTCGTACTCCACGGGTGCGGTAGGCACCGGCATCTTCGCGACCGTTCCCGGTCTGCTGCTGCTGTACTACCTGACCGACGTCGTCGGGGTCGCTGCTGCCCTCGCCTCGCTGGTGCTCTTCGTGCCCAAGCTCTGGGACGCCGTGCTCAATCCGATCGTCGGCGCGCTTTCCGATCGCAGCGGCACCCGAAGGCCGTACCTGCTCGCCGGGGCCGTCGCGACGCCGCTGCTGTTCGCGTTGCTGTTCTCTGCTCCTGACCTCGGTACGCCCGGGCGCACAGCGTTGTACGTCGCCGTCGTTTACACCTTGGCGATGACCAGCTTTGCCCTGTTCCAGGTGCCGTGGGTGGCCATGCCGACGGAGATGACCCCGGACTACCACGCGCGCACCCGTCTGATGTCCACCCGGATGGTGCTGCTGACGGTAGGCATCCTCGCCGGCGGCGCGCTGGCCCCACTGCTGTCCGGGGGCAAGTCCGGCGGCCGGGGCGGCTACACCCTCATGAGCGTGGTACTCGCCGTGGTGCTCGCCGCCGCGATGCTCACCGCCTGGCGCGGCACCCGAGGCGCGCGACAAGCGCCCCCGGCCACGGAGCGCCTCAGCCCACGCGCGCAGCTGGACCTGGTCCGGGGCAACCGCGGGTTTCTAATGTTGTTCGGCGGATACGTCGCCCAGGCGGTCGCCACCGGGGCGATGCTCGCCGGCACCCCGTACATCGCCACCTACGTGCTGGGCGATGCCGGCCTGGCTGCGGTGCTGTTCGTTTGCCTGGTGGCTCCGGCCGCAGTGGTGATGCCGTTGTGGCGCAGGCTTTCCGAGCGTACCGGCAAGCGCTACGGCTACCTGGCGGCGAGCGCGGTGTTCGGCCTGACGGCCCTGTCGCTGCTGGCCGCCCGGTCCGAGCCCCACCCGGTGGTCTTCGGGCAGGTGGCGCTGCTCGGCGTCGGCTACGCGGGGATGCAGCTGTTCCCCTACGCCATGCTGCCCGACGCCATCGGGGACAGCGCGCAGGCGGGGGTGTTCACCGGGGTGTGGCAGGCCGGCGAGACCATCGGCTTGGCGGTTGGCCCGGAGTTGTATGCGTTGACCCTGGCTGTCGCGGGGTTTGTCAGCTCTGCGGCGGACCTCCGGGTGCCCCAGCCCAGTAGTGCGCTCACCGGTGTGGTGCTGGGCTTCTCCCTCCTGCCTGCGTTGTTGATGGTGCTGAGCATTCCGGTGCTCCGCCGCTACCGCGATCAACCCTTGGAGGTCCGTTGAGCAGCTTGCCCCCGGCGATGAACCGCGCCGACGTGCTGGCTCGGCTCGCGCAGTACCGCGCAGCCGATCTCCCCGCACGTGGTGGCCGGAGCCTTGCCTACGTCTATGACCCCGGGAGGCCGGACATCGACGAGCTGGCTGCGCACGTGTACGCCTCGTTCCTGGACGTCAACGGGCTGGACCCGACGGTGTTCCCCAGCCTGTTGCGGATGGAGAACGAGGTGATCGGCATCGTCGCGGACCACCTCGGCGGCGGGACGGACACCGTCGGCACCTTCACCAGCGGAGGTACGGAATCGATCATTCTGGCGGTCAAAGCCGCTCGCGATGCCGCGCGCGTCGGCCGCCCGCGCGTGACGAGGCCGGAAGTGGTGCTGGCGGTCACCGCGCACGCGTCCTTCCAGAAGGCGTGCCACTACCTCGGGCTGGCCCCGGTGCTGGTCGAGGTCGACCCGGTGTCGTTCCGCGTGTCCGCCGACGCGGTGCGGGCCGCCGTCACCGAGAACACCGTGCTGCTGGTGGGCAGTGCGCCGTCCTACGCGCACGGGGTGATCGACCCGATTGCCGAGCTGGGTCAGCTCGCGCTGGAACACGCGCTGCCCCTGCACGTTGACGCCTGCATCGGCGGATGGCTGCTGCCCTACTTGCGAGAGTTGGGCGCTCCCGTCGCCCCGTTCGATCTCTCGGTACCCGGCGT
>JALYVL010000255.1 GCA_030853285.1 Actinomycetota bacterium
CACTCAGCGCGTGCGCACTGCGCCGGAGCCAAAACTGCGCCTGCGGAGCAACTGCTGCCGACGGTGTCCAGCACGGGCGGCGCGGTGGCACGGTGGACAGAGCGTCGAGCAGGGCAGGTGCCGCCACGCCCAATCCGGGCACAGTGCGCAACGGTCGACACGGCGTCAGCGCCACCGACGCCAGTTGTTCGGTGGCGGCGGCGGCGAAACCCGCCGTCCAATCGACCACATCGGCCACGGTGCGGCCCGGTCCCAGTGCGACGGGCAGCGTGGAATCGGCCGCGGCGATCGTCCGCAGCGCTCGTTCGACCACCTCCAGGTACTCCGTAGGAGCTACGGCGGTCGGCTGCAGTGCGCTCATGGGCAGCCATGCTGCCAGGCGCCCGCACCGCGGTGGACGGAACCGAAAACGCGGCCGCGGCGTCCTATCGGCATGAGCGTCCTCGAGATCGAACTCCACTCGGTGCGAAGCGCCGCCGTCCAGCTCGGTGCGGCGGCCACAGTCCTCAGCGACGGCGCCGCCACCCTGGCGCACTTGCGGCTGAGCCCGGAACAAGCGGGTGTCCCCGACGGCGCGGTGGTCGTTGCGGCAGTGCAGCGCTTCGCCGAGCGAGCATCCCGCCGGCTCGCCGAGACCGGGAGCAGCGTGCGCACCCACTCGGTGGACTTGCGTGACGCCTGCGCCGGGTACGCCGGGGTCGATGAGGACCTCGCCACCCGGCTGCGCACCATCCGATGAACGATCCGCGCCCGCTGTACCGGCAGCTGACCAGCGGCACCGTGGGACCTGGCCCGGTGGGCACGCTGCTCGCGACGCGGCAGGCGATCCGGACTGGAGCCGCCGACCTGGACGGGGTGCGTACCGCGGTGCGCGGCACGTGGACCGGACTTGGCGCCGACGGCGCCACCCGCTCCTTCGAACAGCGTTCCGCAGCGCTCAACGCAGCCGATGCCGAGCTGGGCGCCGCCGTCACTCTGCTCACCGAGCTGGCCGCCGAACAGGACCGGGTGAAGCGGGCCGCCACACCGCTCATCCAGTGGTGGTGTCGCTCCTACGTACTATTCTTCTTCGCCAACCCGGTGCTCCTGGAGCTGATCGGTGCCCAGGTGTGCACCGCGCTCGCTCAGCTCCGGCACACCCACCGCGCCGAGCTGGAACGGATCGCCGCGAGTTTCGACCGACTCAGCGCAGGCGCGCAGGGGGCAGCACCCGTCGGCGCCGCCACCGCACGTCTGCCGTCGCCGGGCACCGCCCCACAAGCCGTCGCGGACTGGTGGAGGGCGCTGAGCCCCGCGCAGCAGGCAGCGCTGCAGGCACAGCACCCTGACTAGCTGGCCGAGCTCGACGGGCTCCCGCCTACGGTTCTCGATGGCGTCAACCGTGCCCGTGTGGCCAGGGACCGCGCCACCGCGCAGGCGCAGGTAGACAAGGCCGACGAAGACTTGCGGGAACGGGGCCTGGTGGGCCTGCCCGACGCCGAACTACTGAGCAACTCGGACCCCGAGGTCCGCCGTCTGGCGCGCGAGCATGCCGCGGCCCAGAATGCGCTGGAGCACGCCGACCAGACCGCCGCAGCGGTCCGAGATGCGCAGACCAGGGCCACCGCGGCGCCTCCGATCGGACCGGTGCTGCTGCTCGCTTACCACAACACTGGCGCCGGTGGCTTGGCGATTGCCTTTGGTGACCCGTCCAAGGCCCACGATGTCGCGGTGGCCGTGCCGGGCACCTACGCGGGCCCGCAGTCCCCCAGCTTGGAGCAGGCATCGGCGTTGCGCCGAGAGATGGATCACCGCGACCCAGGTGGTTCGCACGCGACCGTCGAGTGGGTGGACTACGACGCCCCCGACAGCATCGTCGGCACTCAGGTGATCAGTGCCGCGCAAGCACACGAGGGGTCAGCGCGGCTGGTGGGCGACGTCGCGGGGTGGCGGGCTGCGGCGGGAACCCAGCAACACGTGACGGTGATCGGACACTCCTACGGCAGCACCCTGGTGGGTTTCGCCGGCCAACAGGGGCTCGCGGCCGACGACATCGCCGTGGTCGGCTCCCCCGGGGTCGGCGCCTCCTCCGCGGGCGGGCTCTCGGCCGGCCGTGGGCACGTCTGGGCGGGCTCCGCCGAGCACGACCCGGTGGTGCAGGCCACGCAGGGCAGCTGGTTCACCGAGAACGGCAGCGGGGTCGGGCCTTACGACAAGGCGTTCGGCGCGCACCAGTTCGACACCACGAGTGCTGCCAACACCGCCGACGCCCACAGCACCTATTACGACGGCGGCTCACCCTCGCTGCGCAACCTCGCCGCGATCTCCACCGGCGATTTCGCCGCAGTGACGGGCGCCGATGCGAACGAAGTTGCCACCGCGAACCCGGCACGGCAACTGGCGGAGGGCGCCGATGACGCGGCACGAGGTACCGCTCGGACGCTGTCCGATGCTCTCACCGGCCACCCGGAGGCAGCCCTGCAGCACGCTGCTTCCACCGTGACGGAGGCAGGATCCGACGCTCTTGACTTCCAGATCAATAACTCGGGCGCAGTAATTGCCAAGGGTGCCAATGTCTACAAGGCGACACTCGGACGGTTCCTCTGAGGTCAGACCCGCAGCAGCGGTAGCCAGTGGGCGATGTCCTCGGCCCTGGTGCCCGAGGCGCGCAGCAGCGCCTGGTCGCGGGCCTCGGCGAAGCTCAGCCGCCCCACCACCAGCAGCAGCCAGGTCCGCGCATCGGTCTCCACCACGTTGGGCGGCGTGCCTCGGGTGTGCCGTGGCCCCGCCACACACTGCACGGCGACGAACGGAGGCACCCGCACCTCGACGCTGTTACCCGGGGCGCTCTGGGCGAGGGTGCGTGCCGACAACCGCACGGCCGCGGCCAGCGCCGCGCGTTCCGGCGTGCCGACCGACTCATCGGCCAGCCACGGCGCGACGTCCAGCAGGCTGGCGCGCAATGCGGCGGGATCCACCTGAACCGGCACGGCCCACAGCTTAGAGTGACCACGTGCTGAGCATCGACGACCACGCGAGGTTCTGGCGGCAACGGGCAGCAGAAGAAGGCGAGCTTTGCTATGTGGCCCTGGGTGATTCGCTGGCCCAGGGTTACGGTGCCAGCGTACCCGAGCGCGGCTACGTCGGCGAGCTCACGGCATTGATCGGGCAGCGCACCGGGCGGACGGTGCGCGTGGTGAATCTCGGGGTGTGCGGGGCGACGGTGCGGGATCTGGTGACCGGGCAGTTGCCGGTACTACGGCAGCTGCAACCGCACGTGGTCACCGTGTGCGTCGGTGCGAACGACGCGCGGAACACGGCGGTCGATGCGTTCCGGTCCGACTTTGCCGCGGTGTGCGAGGCGGTGCCGGCTGGGTCGTTCGTCGCCGATGTGCCGGACTTTCAGGGCGGCCACGGCAGCACGGACGCCCGTGAGCTCGCCGCCCTGTGCCGCTGTGTGGTCGAGTCGACGCCCGGGCTCGTTCCCGTCGCGGTCGAGGCGGCG
>JALYVL010000256.1 GCA_030853285.1 Actinomycetota bacterium
GCCGCCCAGGCAGGGCAGGCTCAGTGCGGCCAACGGGCCGACAGCACGCGGCGCCCCTGCGGCGGGGCACGGCGCCAGCTCGGCGTCTGCCGCGGCCGACTGCAGCTCGGCTGGTGTGGCAGCAGTAGGCGCGCCCGCGCTGTCCGCCACCGGGGCGCCGGACCCACGCGGCCACACCGCCACGATGAGGGCGATCACCACGGCCACTCCCACCAGGGTCCAGCGCGCGGCGCCGCTGAGGGGCAGGGCCTTCATGCAGACGGCTGCCCGGCGAGCGCCAACAGGTGGTCGGTCTCGGGGCCACGGACCAGCGCCCCGGCAGTGAGCGGATCGGTGGGGCCCACACCGTAGGACGGGCACTCCCGCGCCAGCACACAGACGCCGCAGGCCGGTTTCTTTGCGTGACACACGCGACGGCCGTGGAAGACGATCCGGTGCGACAGCACCGTCCAGTCCTTGCGCGGGATCAGCTCGCCGACGGCGTGCTCCACCTTCACCGCGTCTTGCTCGGTGGTCCATGCCCAGCGCCGTACCAGCCGCCCGACGTGTGTGTCCACGGTGATCCCCGGTATGCCGAACGCGTTACCCAGGATGACGTTGGCGGTCTTGCGGCCGATGCCGGGCAGGGCGACGAGTTCCGGGAGGGTGCAGGGCAGCACCCCGTCGTGGTTGGCGACGACCGCTTGGGCCAAGCCCAGCAGCGAGCTCGTCTTGTTACGGTAAAAGCCGGTCTGCCGCACCATCTCCTCGAGCTCGGTGCGGTCGGCGCCCGCCAACGCATAGACGTCCGGGTAGCGCAGGAACAGCGCCGGGGTCACCTCGTTGACCTTCTTGTCGGTGCACTGCGCGGACAGCACGGTGGCGACCGCGAGCTGAAGCGGCGTGCTGAAGTCCAGCTCGCAATAGACCACAGGAAAGGCAACGCCGAGCGCCTTGTGCATCCTGCGCGCGCGGCGCACCAGCCCGAGGTTCGACTCCTGCTCCCGACTGCGCACCCGCATCTTTTCCACAGCACAACAGTACGGAGCGCGCCTGGTGCGCCGGTCACAGCTCGGTAACCGGAGCCCGCACGACACGTGAACCACGTCCGCGTAGGGAATACTCACCGCCATGGAAGGCTTGGCCGTCGTTTTCTTTCCCGTACTTCTGATGTTTTTTGCGCTGTCGATGGAGCGGGTCGAGGCACGACTGCGCAGGCTCACGGTCGAGGAAGACGACGTCGAGCAGTTCTTCGAGCAGGCCAGCACTGGCGAGGTCAATACCTTTGTGCGAGAAGGATTTCCACGGGCGCTCGATGTGCTACGCCTGCGTCGACGCAGTGGTCGACGCCCGCCCAGCCGCAGGGCAACGGCGTCCAAGCCCTGAGCCCGTCGCGTCCTCGTGTGATGCGCACGATAGTTTCCCACTAACATGGTGACTCCCGGCACCAAGGCCGGCTCTCGTCGGGCGCTCGCCGCCGGGCTGGCAACGCGAAGAGGAGTGGGACGTGGACGTGGAGTTGGACGAGGTCCTGGCCAGAGCGGGCATCTTTCAGGGTGTCGAGCCTGCGGCCGTGGCGGCCCTCACCCAGCAGCTGCAGCCCGTTGACTTCCCGCGGGGCCACACGATCTTCAACGAGGGCGAGCCGGGCGATCGGCTCTACATCATCCTCTCCGGAAAGATCAAGATCGGGCGACGTTCGCCGGACGGCCGGGAAAACCTGCTGTACATCATGGGCCCGTCCGACATGTTCGGCGAGCTCTCCATCTTCGACCCCGGTCCGCGCACCTCAGGGGCAACGACCGTCACCGAGGTGCGCGCGGTCAGCATGGACCGCGCGGCCCTCAAGTCGTGGATCACTCAGCGCCCAGAGATCGCCGAGCAGTTGCTGCGGGTGCTCGCCCGCCGGCTGCGCCGCACCAACAATTCCCTTGCCGACCTCATCTTCACCGACGTGCCCGGCCGGGTGGCCAAGGCGCTGCTCCAGCTCGCCCAGCGTTTCGGTACCCAGGAGGGCGGTGCCCTGCGGGTCACCCACGACCTCACCCAGGAGGAGATCGCCCAGCTGGTGGGCGCCTCCAGGGAGACGGTGAACAAGGCGCTCGCCGACTTCGCTCAGCGGGGATGGTTGCGCCTGGAGGGCAAGAGCGTGCTCATCTCCGACCCGGAACGGCTGGCTCGGAGGGCTCGCTAGCGCTCGCCCCGTGCGTGAAAAGGGCCCACCGGGGCTACTTGTTCACGCACAAGGCGTTAGCCCCACACCTCGGCCGCGGTCTCGACGATCAGCGCCAGCTTCGCCTTCTGCTCGTCGATGCTCAGCGCGTTGCCCTCCACCGTGGACGAGAACCCGCACTGCGGTGAGAGACACAGCTGTTCCAACGGAACGTACTGTGCCGCTTCGTCGATGCGGCGCTTGAGAACGTCCTTGTCCTCCAGCGTCCCGCTCTTGGTGGTGACCAGACCGAGCACCACCTGCTTGCCCTCGGGCACGAACCGCAGCGGGGCGAAGCCGCCGGAGCGGGCGTCGTCGAACTCCAGGAAGAACCCGTCGACGTCGAGCTCACCGAACAGCGCCTCGGCCACGAACTCGTAGCCGCCCTTGGCCGCCCACGAGCTGCGGTAATTGCCGCGACACAGGTGGGTGGTCACCCGCAGGCTGTCGGGACGCCCGGCGAGCGCCGCATTCATCTGCTTGATGTTGCGCAGGTGCTGGTGCTCGCCGTCGGCCCCTGCTGCGGTGAGCTGGGCGCGTTGTGTCGGATCGTTGAGGTAGGCGAGGCTGGTGTCGTCGAGCTGCAGGTACGTGCAGCCCAGCTCGGCCAGTCCGGCGATCTCCGTGGCGTAGGCGGCGGACAGGTCCGCCCAGAACTCCTCCAGATCGGGATACACCGCGGCGGAGATGGCCGCACGCCCACCGCGGTAGTGCACCATGCTCGGTGACGGAATGGTGAGCTTCGGTGTCTGTGCGGCACCGACCATCGACTGCAGCGCGGTGAAATGCTCGCCGAAGACTGTGCGGTCGACACCGATCTTGCCGTCCACAGCCAGTGCGGCGGAGGTGAACTCCAGCTCACCGGCAGCGTTGCGGAAGTGCACCTGCAGCTCGGAGTCCGCCCGGCTGACCCCGCGCAGCTGGTAAATGAAGTCCATGTGCCAGGACGTACGGCGGAACTCGCCGTCGGTCGCGGTGCGCAGCCCGGCTTCGGCCTGCAGCGTGACGGCGTCGGCGATGGCGGCGTCCTCGGCGGCACGCAACGTTGGTGCGTCGATCGCACCGTCGGCGTGCTGCTTCCTGGCCCGGAGAAGCTCCGGCGGACGCAACAGGCTCCCGACGTGGTCGGCGCGGAAGGGAGCGATCGGTGTCTGCGGTGGATGCATGCCCCGACCGTATGCCGCTGGCTTGTGCGTGAAAGTTGGCGGCCTACCGGCAACTCTCACGCACAAAGCGCAGCTGCGCCCGCACGGACCACTCGGCGGCCGGCCACAG